>NZ_BAAGRO010000027.1:0-1352 GCF_054782915.1 Nocardioides hungaricus
CTAGACAGGAACGGCGTGTTCTCACTCCAAGGCGCGCTCAACCACCCACGGATGCGTCACAAGAGCCGAAAAACGACCCCTGACGCTGGAAGACGTCGAAAGACGTTTCCGCAGGTCAGAGGCCGTTTTCGACCACTACTGACAGAGGCTGAAAACCCTCGAATCAGATGTCGTAGTAGTGACTGACTGACCCACGTTGACCTGCGCAAACGTCGAGGACGGCCGGCTGTTTGTACCGGACTTGTAACAGGCTACCTTGTGTTGTGGGGGCCTGCGGCAACGCAGCCTGCCTCGATTGGTCTAGAATCGGCCCCGCTATGGGTAGCCCGCAGCGCCGGCGTTGTTCCGGCTGCACTTGACCAGGCAGCGTCCGGAATGAACCAACGTCTGCGCCCGGACCACCGTTGGAACAGACCTGCCGGCTCGTCGGGCTGAACGTCCTCGGCGGCGTTGAGAATGAGCGGGCCCTCGTCGGCGGTGGCGGCTCTCCTACGCGCCGCGCGCAAGCCGCGCCTCGACTCGTCCTAGCTTCCAGACAGCGAAGCTGATCGCCCACACCACGACGAACATCGCGACTAGGAGGTAGCCGACGTACTGCAGGTCGAGCCGAGTCACCCACGCTAGGGCGTCGAGCTGCAACTGCTCGGCCAACAACTGCAGCAGCACAACGCCTCCGATCACCAGTGCGACGACGACTGACAGCGTGGTGATGGTCAGGTTGTAGTAGACCCTCCGGAGCGGACTGATCAGTGCCCACTTGTACGCGCGGGCCATGAAGATCCCATCGGCGGTGTCGAACAGGGTCATCCCGGCGGCGAACAGCACGGGAAGGACGAGGACGGCGTACCACGGCAAGGTGCTCGTGGCCACACCGCCGGCCAGGATCAGCAGCGCCACCTGAGTGGCAGTGTCGAAGCCGAGCCCCATCAACAGGCCGACCGGGTACAGGTGCCGGGCCATGGTCACCCGGTGGGTGGCGCGGCGGAACAAGCGCGCCATGAAGCCTCGCTGGTGCAGGTGGTGCTCGAGCTTCTCCTCGTCGAAGGATCCTGCGCGCATGTGCCGGAAGACGTGGATGATCCCGAACAGGGCGCTGAGATTCGTCAAGCCGATGACGATCAGGAACGTTCCAGCGACGAGCGACCCGACCAGACCCAGGGTCGTCTGCAAGGTCGAGTTCTCGTCCTGGACCGGGCCGGCCAGCGCGCCGACCCCGATCGCAAGTAGGAGGGAGAGCCCGAAGACGACGCTGGAGTGTCCCAGCGAGAACCAGAAACCCACTCCACCAGTGAGGCTCCGCCTCTGACCGCCGAGGATCGGGCTGGCCTGGGTGGGTTGCTGCGGCGCATCCT
>NZ_BAAGRO010000028.1:0-54813 GCF_054782915.1 Nocardioides hungaricus
CAGGAACGGCGTGTTCTCACTCCAAGGCGCGCTCAACCACCCACGGATGCGTCACAAGAGCCAAAAAAGTGGCCCCTGACCTGCGCAAACGCAGATCAGGGGCCACTTGGCTTCTTGAGTCACATCGCCTTATGTCGCGTTTATGTCCCAGAAACCTTCGCGCTGGTGACCCACTCTTGTACCGAGTTGGGGCCGGCATGGGGCCAAGCCGATGCAGGGCTGGTGCTCGAACCCCGAGGACGTCAGTCGTCCGATGAGGTCGTCGTGGCCTTGCCGGCGAAGGACTGAAGGATGTGCGTCACGTCGGGTGTGGTCCTGTCCTTCTCGATATAGAACTCTTTGGTGATCGCATCTGACGAGTGGCCGAGGACGCGGGCTGCGGTGTCCGAGTCGACCAGGCGGTCGATCAAGGTCGCGACGGTCTTGCGGAAGGTGTGTGGCGTCACCCAGTCGAACCCTGTGTCTGCTCGGATCGTGCGCCACCGCCGCTCGATGTTGCCGACCTGGTGCCAGGTGCCGTTACGGGTGGCGAAGACCGCGTTGTAGTGATTTGGTCGTTGCTCGATACGCCGCCTCATCAGAACGTCGACGGCAAACGGCGGCAGCGCGATGGTGCGTTTTGAAGCGTCCGACTTCGGCTTGGGCTTCCGGTAGGTGCCCTTTGCCGTCTCCGTCTTGATCGTGCCACTGATTGACACCGTCGGCGGGGTCGCACTCAAGTCGATGTCTGTCCATCGGATCGCGAGCACTTCTCCGATCCGGCAGCCCGTAGCGAGCAGCAGGTCAACGATGTCGGGCATGTCCTGGTTCGGCTTTGGACCGGGTCGCTTCTTGGTCATCCAGGCGTCTACAGCAGAGCGGACGGCATTGAGATCCTCCGCTGAGAGCGCTTGGACGTCCTTCTTCTGGCCTCGAAGCCTTGATGTGGAGGTGACCGGGTTGGCCGGGAGCGCGTCGTCGATCACCGCGGCGTCGAACATCATCTTTAGGACCGTCTTGGTCTTCTTGCGGCGGCTGTGGGAGTCCTGCGACCTGATTAGCCGTTCCAGGCGCCCAGCTGTTGCCTCGCGCAGACGAATGTTGCCGATGGCTGGATTGATGACGTTCTCGATGATGCGTTGGTACTCGTTCGCGGTAGTTGCTTCGGAGCGCTGTTCGGCGCGATACAGCGAGAGCCAGATGTCGGCCACTTGGCTGATTCGCATGTCGGGGCCGATGAGGTCACCGGATGGGGCGCTTCGGTCGGCGATCTTGGCTTTGAGTTCTCGCACTGCGGCGGCGGCGCTTCGACCGGTCCCCTTGATTTCGCGCGTGACACCGTCGAAGTCGCGGAAGCGCGTTCGCGCGCGGTACACGCCGGGACGCACCTCCTTCGTCGTGATGGTCCCGAACGTTCCGATGGGCAGCGGGGGACGAGCCATGGGCGTTCCTTCTTGACGTCTGAGAGCTACCGATGCCGTGGACGGGACCGTCGGGACATGGAACCTAGCGTGCTGGACGTTGCTAGGCGGTCACCCCTCGAGCCCCGACCGTCGTCGGCGATGTCCATGTCCGCTTCGAGATCCAGTGTCTCGGCGTGGGCCTCGATCCATGCGTCAAGATCCGAACGGCGGTACCGCAGTGCGCCGCCCGCCTTCACCGCCCGTGGTCCGAACCCCGGGCGTCGGGTGCGCCAGGTATAGAGCGTCGACTTCGCGATCCCGATGTAGGCAGACGCCTGGGCAATGTTCATTGTGGCAGGGGTGAGTGCGAGCCGGCCGCGTTCTGTCGGGCGGCGCTCGTCGGAAGGCGGCGTGGCGTGTTCGTTCATATCTGTGACGGCATCCTCAAGGATGCGTTCGCTCTCCTGGGCAGCCAGCGGTCGGTGACCGCCGACGCTGAGGGTCTCCTTCACCGTTTCCATCTCGTGTCTCCTCCGACCTGCTGTGGTGGATCTCGGTGGTCGCAGCCCACCTGGTGCCTGATGGTCACCTAAGTGGTCCGACAGGTGCTGAGCGATCAACGCCGCCCGTGGACTTTCCGCATGGCATGCCGTGGTCCGGCGAAGATGCTGGGGCGCAGTGGCCGCCATGTGGCGCGTTGTCCGCTGCCGAGAGCCAAGCGGGGCGATGGCTGGTGCCGTTGGAGTGCGCGAGCATGGCAGAGGCTGCCGCGGTGGATGCCGCGGACGCGGTTGTCGTACTCGCCGAACGCAAGGTTTCCCTTACGGGCTGCGGCACCGTGACCGCGCGTCGGGCGAGGATGTCGGCGGGGGAGACCCAGACGACGTCACCCTCGGTCGGCGCCGTGGCGAGGCCGGACTCGACGTCGTTGTGCGCGCGGCGGGACAGGGCTCGGGCTGGGCCGGTGAGGTTGGGGATCTCGGCCTTCTCGGCGATGACGTGCGCGAGCTCGGAGCCGGCCTCGATCGCGCGGAGGGTCGCCACCGTGGCCTGTGGGAGTCCTGGCCGGGTGGCGATGACCTCTGGTGTCGCCAGCGTGGTCGTGTCATGGGTGATCTGGCGGTACGCGGCGCGGACCTCCGCGGCCGCGCGCGCCAACGGCTCCTCGAGGCGAGCGCCCGGGGGAGCGAGGTCGCCCCAGCGGCTGGCCAGGTTGCTCCAGGAGCGGCCTGCTTCGGCGATCGCGGGGACGAGGCGGTCCGAGGGCTCGAGGATGCCGGCGGTCGCGGCCGCGTCGATGAGCACCATGCTGGCGCCGGCGACGAGTCCTTGAGTGCGGGTGATGAGCAGGATGTTGGACGGCGCGAGGTCGCGAGCCAGCGCGCGGTGGGACTGGATGTCCCAGTTGGCCAGGGCCTGCGCCAGACGGCCGGGGTCGTCGACGGGCCGGATCGCCTCGCCGGCGAGGGCTTGGGCGAACCGGTCGGTCAGGTAGCTGCGTGCGGTTTTCTCGCACGCCGACATCCGATCGACCCAGACCCCGGCGGGTGCGATCGCGTAGGGGGAGTGGTGCTGGGCGAGCTGGACGCGGCGGCCCGAGCCACGGGCGTCGTTGACGCGGTCGCGTCCGTTGTCGTGCAGGGCGACGTTGACGGCGTGGGCGGTCAGGTAGAGACCGTGCATGATCCTGGTCCGGGCTGCCTCGAGGTCGCGGTGGGCCTCGGTCTGCTCGTGCGGGACGTCGGCGCCGTAGCGGCGCACGAGAGCCGCGGCGTTGAGCAGGGTCTGGGTTATCTGGTCGATGCGGGGGTTGGTCGGTCCCTGGCCTGGCCAGGCCGTCCGGCCGGTCAGGCTGGCCTCGATGGTCGAGGCTTGCGCCGACAGGCTGGTGATGGGCCGATCGCGCTCGTCGACGCCAGGCCGGCGACCCGGTAGCGAGGCCCAGAGGTCCTCCGCGGCCGCGACCATCGTCGGCCAGCTCCGCAGGAGCGTGCCGGCGTCGTCGCCTCCGACGTCCATGAGCAGCTGGCGGGCCTGGTAGTCGACGTCGAAGAGCATCTCGCCGACGCTGCGTATGTCGCGCGAGGTCGTCGGGATCTGGTCTACGTCGAAGAGCTCCTCGTCGATGTCGGCGTACGCCAGGCGCAGGTCAGTAGCCAAGGCCGCGGGCTTCCCGGATGAGGTCGCACAGGTCGACTACCAGCTGCGCGCCGTGGACCAGGTCCGGCTGGTGCAGCGGTAGCGGGCGGGTCAGCTCCTCGGCCTCGGTGAGCAACTGCAGGGGCGTTCGGTCCTCGAGGTCGGGGAGCGGGTCGTCGTCGGGCAGCTCGTAGTCGTCGGGCAGCAGGGCGCTGGCCTGGGAGTGCGCGAGGTAGACACCTAGCCCGAGGTCGTGGAGCGGGGAGTTGGGGGTGGCCTCGTCGGCATCGCTCCACACCTGGGTGGCGGCCTGGTGCAGCAGCTGGGCGATCCAGCCGAGGCGGTCCCAGGTGCCGTCAGCGTTGAGGGTGTGCACGGGTGTTCCTTTCAGTTGGAGGTCGGTCTGGCTCATGAACCCACGTCCCGGCCGCGGCCCGCTGCGCCGAGCGGCGGGCTGTGGATAACTCGGGGTGCTGTCGGCACCTGGGCACAAACTGGTCTCGTTCGCCTATGTCGTTCGGTGGTTGCCGGACGATCACCGCGAGCGAAGTCAAGAGATCCGCACTAGTGCTGCAAGATGGAGGAGGGTCGCGATGAGGTTCCCGATGACCGTGCTGAGGGCCGTGACGCTGGCGCCGGCTGTGCTGGTGAGCTTCGTCCTCACCGTGGTGGTGTGCGCCCTGCTCCCGCCGGCGCTGGGCCTGGTGGCGTTCATGGCTGCGGGCGGCGTGCTGGTCGCGCTGGCGCTGGGGCAGCTGCAGGGGCCTGCTGTCGCGGCGTTGACCAGGTCGCGGCCGGCGACGGAGGTCGAGTTCCGGGTGATGGCGCCGGTGCTGGTCGAGCTGGGCGGCCGCGGCGTCGACGTCGGCGCGGTGTTCGTGCACAGGATCCAGCGACCGAACACCCCGGTGGCGGTGGCGATCGGCCGGCGCACCGTGGTGGTCAGCCCTGGGCTGGTCGAGGCGACGTACCGCGGCGGTGTGACCGGCGCGGAGGCGGCTGCCGCGCTGGCTCATGCGGTCGGCCGGCGCCGGGCGTTCCGGCCGCGGCTGGAGCTGGCCGTGCTCGCGGCGACGACGCCATGGCGGCTGATGATGGCGACGTTCCGCGGCGTCGGCCGGGCCTTCGCCTGGCTTCCGTTCATGCGGCTGGCCTGGACGCTGCGCGGCGTCGTGGGGGTGATCTGCGTGATGCAGTCGGTCGTCGAGGACCGCGCCTGGGCCGGTCTGCTCGGGGGCGCGGTCATCGCGCTGACCTACCTGGTGCCGGCGGCCGGCCGGCGGATCGAGCTCCAAACGGAGGTCGAGGCGGACCAGTTCGTGCTCTCGCTCGGCCTCGGCCCCGTGCTGGCGGGGCTGCTGCGGCGCTACGGGCACCCGATGACGCTCGAACGGATGCAGCGCCTGGAGACGGCCGTCGAGCAGCCTCAGCGGCCGCGGCTTCACCTCGTGCATGGCTGAGGCTGTTCTCCGGCGGTGCGGCGGCCCGGCGGCGGGCTACTCGTCGTCCTGGAAGCCGGACGTGGAGTGGTGCACGCAGCCGCGGCCGCCGCCCTCGTGCGGCTTGTGGTTCATGCACGGCAGCGACCCCAGCTTGTGTGAGCAGTCGACCCAGCGGACGGTCGAGGATCCGGTTGTCGGCGCGAGCGCGGTAGCCATCGCGGCCTCCTACCGGAGCGGGCCGCGGCGGCGGCCAAGCCGGGGCCGCTGGTAGGCGGCGGTGTCGGTGTCGTCGTGCTGGCGGCCGGACCGGTGGACCTGAGCGATCTCGGCGTCGGGGGAGGGGTGGCCGGTGTCGGCGGCCGCGGCCTGGGCGGCGGCTTCCTCGGTGGCCCGGATCTCCTCGGCACGCTGTCGCGCCTCTTCCTCGAGCGCGGCTTCCTCGCGAGCGGCTTCACTCATGTGAACTCCCCTGGTTCCCGTGGACCGGCACCGGCTGCGCCGGTCCTCCTGGTCACCTATGTGCGGACCGAGGACCCGGGCGATCACCGCGGCCCGACGGGACTGGAAAGTCGCGTGGCCCTGCCGGCGCTCAGGCCGGCTGGGCCAGCAGCCTGGCGCCCCAGCATCTGTGCCGTGTGCTCGAGGACGGCGTGGGAACCGGTCCCGCGCGGGCGGTCGCAGCACGGATGGGTGTCGAAGCCCTCGTCAACGACGATGCCGTGCAGCTGGCCACCGCAGGCACGACAGCGCCGGCCGGCGTGGGTGGGGCACTGGTCGACCGCCACAGCGCAGGGCAGACAGGCCGCGGGCGGCGGGGGAGTCACCTGGTGGTCGCGGCCCAGTCGCGCCGCTGGCGCAGCAGCGTGGTGGTCTGTTGCCACAACGTGTGCTCGAGGTGCGTCGGCGCCGGCCGGCCGAGCGCCTGGTCGACCGCCGCTTTGAGCAGCTGCTCCCTGCAGCCGTGGACGCGTTCCTCGACGCCGCTGTTGTAGCACCATCGGGCCAGCGTCTTCGCGGCCGTTGTCAGCTGCTCGTCCATGCGCGCCCGTCCCTCAGCAGGTGCCCCACAGGCCGGCGTCGACGTCCTGGGCATCATCCGCGGCCGCGAAGTACGACTCCTCGCGGGCGAGCTCCTGGGCAGCCTCGTAGCGGCGTGCGGCCCCGCTGGCCAGGAGCTCGTGGGCTACATCGACGCCGGCGTGGTCGAGGTAGCGCAGCAGCCGGTCGTATCGGTCGCGGTTGGGCTGGCCGCTGTCGGTGACCAGCTCCAGCAGCACCCCGCTCGACAGTAGCAAGCAGAAGGCGAGGACCGGACGGTCCTCGCCTTGGGGCTCTGGGGTGGGCTGAGTGCTGCGATCAGGGATGCGCGTGCAGGCGGCTCACATCAGAGCCGCTGAGATACACGAAGCCGATCGACATGTCAGGCATCGTAACGGAATCGCTCACGGCTGTCGCAACACGATCCCGCACTGGTCAGGCTCCGCGTGACGATCCGGCTGTGGTCACCCTCCGCGTGGCGATCGGCTCGCGGAGCGCCAGGGCAGGATCTGCTTGCGGACAGTGAGCAGCGGTGGATCGTAGAGTGGTCCTCAAGCGCCCACGGCATCCGTGAGGTGAGTGGAGTCCAGCAGAGTGGTGTACGACGTCCTGAGTGAGCGCGTGCCTCCAACGTAGGCGCGGCCACCGGGTGAATCCTTCGAGTGATCTCTCACAACCAACTCGAAGAAGGACACATCGATGACCGCTGGAACCAGTATCGACCCTGCCCTGACCAAGACTTTGGATCCTGGGGAGTTCCTGCACGAGCAGCTTGCGCAGGCCTCGCCGGACTTGATGCGTGAGCTTCTGGCGACGTTCATCAACTCGCTGCTGGGCGCCGAGGCCGACGCCGTGTGCGGTGCCGCCTACGGCAGCCGTGCACCCGAGCGGGTCAACTCCCGCAACGGCTACCGCCACCGCGACCTCGACACCCGCGTGGGCACGATCGATGTCGCGATCCCCAAGCTGCGTGCCGGGACCTACTTCCCCGAGTGGTTGCTCGAGCGACGACGTCGCGCCGAAGCAGCACTCACCTCGGTGGTGGCGACTTGCTACCTCCTGGGCGTCAGCACGCGGCGGATGGACAAGCTCGTGCAGTCGCTGGGGATCACCGGGCTCTCGAAGTCACAGGTCAGCGTGATGGCCGCTGATCTCGACGAGCACGTCGCCGACTTCCGGACCCGACCGCTCAACGAGGCCGGGCCGTACACCTTCGTCGCCGCCGACGCGCTGACGATGAAGGTCCGCGAAGGTGGCCGGGTCCGCAACGTCTCGGTCATGGTCGCCACGGGCGTCAACGCTGATGGGCACCGAGAGATCCTTGGTGTCCAGGTCGCGACCGGCGAGACCCACGCCGGGTGGCTCGGGTTCTTCCGCGACCTCGTGGCCAGAGGTCTGTCCGGGGTTGCGCTGGTCACCAGCGATGCCCACGCCGGCTTGGTCGAAGCGATCGCCGCGACCCTGCCCGGGGCCAGCTGGCAGCGGTGCCGCACCCACTACGCCGCGAACCTCATGGCCGTGACACCCAAGGCCGCATGGCCCGGGGTCAAGGCGATGCTGCACTCGGTCTACGACCAACCCGACGCCGTTGCGGTCCACGCCCAGTTCGACAAGCTCCTGGACTCCGACCTCGTCGCCCAGCTGCCAGCGGTGTTCGCGCACCTCGACGGTGTCCGTGACGAGATCCTCGCCTTCACCGGGTTCCCGAAGGAGATCTGGCGACAGAGCTGGTCGAACAACCCCAACGAGCGGCTCAACCGCGAGATCCGTCGGCGTACCGACGTCGTGGGGATCTTCCCCGACCGCAACGCCATCATCCGACTCGTCGGCGCCGTCTTGGCCGAGCAGCACGACGAGTGGGCCGAAGGCCGCCGCTACCTCGGACTCGACGTCCTGGCCCGGTCCCGCATGAGCCTCATCGCCAACCCCGTCGAGGAATCATCGATCACCGAGGAGGTCGCCATCAGCGCCTAGCGACACGCCCGACGGAGGATTCGTTTCGTACACCACGCCTAGGGACTTGACCGGGACCGGCTACTCCGGCGCCATGGAACCCGGCAACCTAGGCCCCGCGATTGGAAGTCACGCGTCCTCGATGGCCGTCTGCTGGCGCCTGCCAGCACGACCGGCCACCACGTGGGAAAGCCACCGAACCGGGGGTGTCCGGAGAACCCGGCGCGACGAATCGCCTCATCGACCCCTGTGTCGCTCAGGAAGCACGTGCACGCGCGGCTGCCACTCCTCTGCCCTTTGCTCAGGGACCCCAGCATCGTGCTGCCCGAGGCTTGCCTTTAGGGTCCGGCAGTAAGCAGCGGAGGCCGATGCTGCGCTGTGGCAGGCATCGACGGTCCTCAGGCTGGCCTGACGCAAACCGTCCACGACGGGCCTAGGTGCGGGAACGATTCGGCGAGCCAGTATGTCGTGGGGGGGAGACCCAGACGACGTCCCCGTCAGGAGCCTGAGTGGCCAGGCCGGCCTCGATGTCGTTGTGCGCCCGGATGGACAGCGCTCGAGCTGGTCCGGTCAGGTTGGGTGCCTCGGCCTTCTCCGCGACGACATACGCCAACTCCGAGCTTGACTCGAGTGTGTGGAGGGTCGCGTCGATGCCGGGCAGAAGGCCGGGCCTGGCGGCAATGACATCGAGGCTGGCCATGGTGGTGGAGGCGTGGGTCAGCTCGCGGTAGGCGGCACGAACTTCGGCGGCCGTGCGTATCAGGTCGGGGTCAAGACGATCATCTGGGGCAGTGAGGTCGCCCCAGCGGCTGGCGAGGTTGCTCCAGGCACGGCCGGCCTCGGCGATCGCCGGTGAGAGCCGGTCAGTGCGCTCGAGGTGGCCGGCGTGCCGCGCGGCGTCGACAAGCACCATGGCGGCGCCGGCGATGAGGCCCTGGGTGCGGGTGATGAGGACGGACTTGGTCGGCCATGCGTCGGAGGCGAGGGTGCGGTGGGCCTGGATGTCCCACCCCGCGAGGGCCCGGGAGATCCGGGTGTCGTCCTCGATCGGTCGGTTGGCTTCGCCCCGGAGCGCCTGGGTGAACCGTCCGTCGAGGTACCTGCCGGCGGCCGCCTCGGAGACGGCCATGCGGCGGATCCACTCGGTGGTCGGCGGTACTGCGTAGGGGGAGTGACGCTGGTTGAGCTCGATGGGCCGGTTAGCGCCGAGCGCGGCCTGGTACCGGCTGTGGCCGTGCTGGTGCAGGGAGACACCGACGGCGTGGGCGCTGACGTACAGGGCGTGCATGATCCGGGCGCGAGCGGCCTCGAGGTCGCGGAAGCCCTCGGCGCGCTGGACCGGGATGTCGGCGCCGTAGCGGTGCACCAGGTCGCCGGCGTGACCGAGCGTCCTGGTCATCTGAGTCATGCGCCGATCGGGCCGGCTCGCCGGTGGCCAGCTGCTGCTGCGCAAACTCCTGCCGATCGCGTCCCCGACCGAGACCAGGCGAGCGATGGCTTCATCGCGGGTGTGCGCGCCTGCCCCGAATCCCTGCCCGGGCAGGCTGCTCCACAGCGACGCCGCAGCCGTGACCAGGTCGGGCCAGCCGTGGAGGAGCCGAGTCGACGGTGAAGGCCGGTGGCTGATCCGACCCACGATCGTGACCGACCTGCCGCTCACCGCGTCGGCGTACTGTGACGAGATCTTCGGGCCCGTCTGTGTCGTCAATCGATTCGAGTCCGAGGAGGAGGTCGTCGGCCTCGCCAACGACACTCGCTACGGGTTGAACACCATGCTCTTCACCGAGAACCTCTCGCGGGCACACCGGGTCGCGTCTCGGCTCCGAGCCGGAACCGTGTGGGTGAACTGCTTCTTCATCCGGGACCTACGCACGCCCTTCGGCGGTGCCGGGGACTCCGGCGTCGGGGCGCGAAGGCGGCAACTTCAGCCGCGAGTTCTTCACCGAGCCCAAGGCCATTGTCATGCAGATCCAACGTTGATCTGCTGCCTCGTGAGGTGACTGCATGGATCTGGACCTGAAGGATCGCGTCCACATCGTCGCGGACGGGCGGGTGAGCTCGGCTGGGCGACGCCCGGGTGCCAGCTCAGCGGCGGCGCCCCAGGGTGGTGCCCAGCGCTGTCGCCGCGGCGCGGACGGCCGTCGCGTGGACCTCGGGCCGGAACCGTCCCACCGGCCCGCTGACCGAGATCGCGGCGACCGGGGTGCGGCCGTCGGTGTCGAAGACCGGGGCTGCGACGCACAGTAGGCCGGTCGCGGACTCCTCGTTCTCGTGGGCCACCCCGGCCTCCAGCACCTTGCGCAGCTGCCTCTGCAGAACCCCCGGCGCCACGATCGTGCGTGGGGTACGCCGCTCGAGCGGTCCGGTCAGCACCTCGTGCTGCAGCTCGCGGTCGGCGCTGGCCAGCAGCGCCTTGCCGATCGCCGTGCAGTGCATCGGCATCCGGCCGCCGGTGCGCGAGGGGGAGCGGGCCTGGCGGTGGCCACCGATCTTCGCAATGTAGACGACCTCGGTTCCCTCGCGCACGCCGAGGTGGACGGTCTCGTGGGTGCGCTCGTAGAGGTCCTGCAGGAACGGCATCGCGATTTCGAGCAGAGTCCGTTCCGAGCTCGCCCGCAGTCCAAGCTCGAACAGGCCGCCGGAGAGGCGATAACCCCCGTCGGTCCGGTCCAGCAGGCGGTGCTCGACCAGGTGGCCGGCGATCCGGTGCACCGTGCCCTTGGCCAGGCCGGTGCGACGGACCAGCTCCGCGAGCGGCAGCATCCGATCGTCTGCCGTGAAAGAGTGCAGGATGGCGACCGCCTTGCCGAGAACCGTGTCGAGTTCGGTGGTCACGAGAACCAGCGTATCGGTGAGTGGAACGCCGGCGTTCCGCGCGGCCACGCCGCGAGCAGATGCTGAGGGCATGACCGATGCCGCCCTTCATGTCCCCCCGGGCACCGATGCGATCGTCTCCGCCGCCACCCGACTGCTGTCCGCCGCCGAGACCGGTGTGCCCGTCCCGCCCGTGCGTGACCTGATCGGGAGCGACGACGTGCGGGCGGCGTACGCCGTCCAGGAGGTGCTGACCCGGGCCCGGCTCGCCAGCGGAGCGACCGTCGTTGGCCGCAAGATCGGGCTCACGTCCGAGGCGGTGCAGGCGCAGCTCCGCGTCGGCCAGCCTGACTTCGGCGTGCTGTTCTCCGACATGGCGTACAACGACGGCGCGGTGGTGCCCGTCGACGCGATCCTGCAGCCGCGTGCCGAGGCGGAGATCGCCTTCGTTCTCGGCGAGGACCTGGCTGCGGGCGAGCTGTCGTACGACCGGGTGCGGGCCGCAGTCGCCTACGCGGTGGCCGCCATCGAAATCTGCGGCAGCCGGGTGGAGGAGTGGGACATCAGCTTCGGTGACACCGTCGCCGACAATGCCTCGGCCGGCGCCTACGTGCTGGGCACGCAGCGGCTGACGCTGGCCGACTTCGAACCCCGTGACGCGACGATGACGATGTCGATCGACGGCCGGGAGGTATCGACCGGGACGGGCGCGGCCTGCCTGGGCGACCCGATCCACGCGGTGGTCTGGCTCGCCGAGCAGGCCCGCGAGTTCGGCGAGCCGCTGCGCGCGGGCCAGGTGGTCCTCTCCGGTGCGCTCGGTCCGATGCTGCCGATCACCGCTGGCAACCAGGTGCGCGCGGTCGTGGAGCCGCTCGGCGCCGTCCAGTTCACCCTCGGCAAGGAGTCCTGATGACCAAGACGAAGGTCGCCATCATCGGGTCGGGCAACATCGGCACCGACCTGATGATCAAGATCATGCGCAACGCGCAGCACCTCGAGATGGCCGTCATGGTCGGGATCGATCCCAACTCCGACGGCCTGAGGCGCGCGGCTAAGCTCGGCTTCGAGACCACCCACGAAGGCGTGGACGGCCTGCTCAGGTCTCCGCAGATCGACGAGATCGGGATCGTCTTTGACGCCACGTCGGCCGGCGCCCACCGGCACAACCACGACCGGCTGAGCCCGCTCGGCATTCGGATGGTCGACCTGACCCCCGCCGCCATCGGCCCCTACGTCATCCCGGCGGTCAACCTCGAGGAGCACCTCGACGCGCCCAACGTCAACATGGTCACCTGCGGCGGCCAGGCCACCATCCCGATCGTCGCGGCGATCAGCCGCGTAGTCCCGGTCGCGTACGGCGAGATCGTCGCGTCGATCGCATCGAAGTCGGCTGGTCCCGGCACCCGCGCCAACATCGACGAGTTCACCGAGACCACCTCGGAGGCCATCGTCAAAGTGGGCGGCGCCCGCCGCGGCAAGGCGATCATCATCCTCAACCCGGCGGATCCGCCGCTGATGATGCGGGACACCGTCTTCGCGCTGGTGGTCCTCCCCGAGACCGACGCTGCGACCGCCGCGCGGCAGATCAAGGACTCGGTCGCCAAGATGGTGGCCGAGGTGTCGGCGTACGTCCCCGGCTACCAGCTGGTCCAGGACGTCCAGATCACCGAGATCCCCGCGGACCAGCCCGTCGCCACCCTGCTCGCGGAACGCGAGGAGATCGTCCCGACCCACCAGGTCTCGGTCTTCCTCGAGGTCGAGGGGGCGGGCATGTACCTCCCGGCGTACGCCGGCAACCTCGACATCATGACCTCGGCCGCCGTCCAGATGGCCGAGAAGATCGCCGCGGCCAAGGAGGCCAGCAAATGAGCACTCCGATCTTCGTCCAGGACGTCACGCTGCGCGACGGCATGCACGCCGTCCGCCACCGGATCACGCCCGAGGACGTCAAGCGCATCGTCGTGGCCCTGGACGCGGCCGGGGTCGACGCTATCGAGGTCGCCCACGGCGACGGTCTCGCCGGCGGCTCGATCAACTACGGGCCGGGCTCGCACACCGACTGGGAGTGGATCGAGGCGGCCGCATCCGTCATCGAGAACGCCCGGCTCACGACCCTGCTGCTGCCCGGCGTCGGCACCATCCACGAACTCAAGCACGCTTACGAGCTGGGAGTCCGATCGGTCCGCGTCGCAACCCACTGCACCGAGGCCGACGTCGCCGCCCAGCACATCCAGACCGCGCGCGAGATCGGCATGGACGTCTCCGGCTTCCTGATGCTGTCCCACATGGCTCCGCCGGAGGGGCTCGCGAAGCAGGCGAAGCTCATGGAGTCGTACGGCGCCCACTGCGTCTACGTCACTGACTCGGGCGGCCGCCTCACGATGAACGACGTGGCGGCCCGCGTCCGCGCCTACCGTGACGTCCTAGACCCGCAGACCGAGATCGGGATTCACGCCCACGAGAACCTCTCGCTCTCGGTCGCCAACTCGGTCGTCGCTGTCGAGAACGGCGTCTTTCGGGTGGACGCCTCCCTCGCCGGCCACGGAGCGGGCGCAGGCAACTGCCCGATCGAGGCGTTCGTCGCCGTAGCGAACCTGTCTGACATCAGTCACGGTTGTGACCTGTTCAAGTTGCAGGACGCCGCCGACGACATCGTCCGCCCGCTGCAGGACCGCGCGGTCCGGGTCGACCGCGAGACGCTCACCCTCGGGTACGCCGGCGTCTACTCGTCGTTCCTGCGCCACGCTGAGAACGCCGCCGCCCGCTACGAGGTCGATGTCCGCGATCTCCTGATGGAGTGCGGCGAACGCCGGCTCGTCGGTGGCCAGGAGGACATGATCATCGACATCGCGCTCAACTTGGTCGCCGAGCGTTCCAGCTGACTGTCCCGGGCCGGCGTTGCTCGCCTTTCCTCAGCCTCGATGCGTGAGTTCTTGGTTGGCCCGGGAGGGCCGGATGTAGCCGAGCCGTGATATCTGGGCTCTTGCCGGTGGTCCCGCACCGTCCGCGCTGTCCACCGCGTCCTGCGCTCCGCGCTCAACGAGGCAGTGCGCCGCCGCCGTCTGGTTGCCAACCCTGCGTGGGTAGCGCCCGCGACTTCGAGTGGCTGCCTGGGCGGTGACAAGTACGGACTAGTCGAACTCACCTTGTTCGCTGGCGACGACCAGCGCCGACCTCCGGACCCAGGGTCGATCACCTACGCCCAGCGAGCGCCCATAGCTGAACGCCACGAGCTATGGACGGTCCGCCCGTCATGTGCAACAGGGCGTCTCCGGGGGCGCTCAGTTGGCACATTGCACATCGCCGTCGGGGCCGCCGGCGCCCAGGATGGGGGCAACCACTCTATGGAGGTGTGCCCATGAAGCTCACTGTCGTCAGCCCGTTGCTCGGCGAGGAATTCGCCGCCGGCGTCCGGAAGGAGGTCGCCCAGTGGGCCGGCCCCGACACCGTGATCGACGTCGTCAAGGTCGAACGGGGTGTGGCGTCCATCGAGTCGGAGTACGACGAGGCCCTGGCCGGACCCGGGATCCTGGAGCAGGTCGCGCTGGCCGCCGAGCGGGGCGCCGAGGGCATCTTCGTCACCTGCTTCGGTGACCCGGGTGTGCACGCGGCCCGAGAGATCGTGGACATCCCGGTCGTGGGCGGCTTCGAGCCGGCGATGCTGAACGCACTGTCGCTCGGCGAGTCCGTCGGGGTCATCACCGTCCTGGACAACGTGGTCCCCATGATCCGCGGCCTCGTGCGCCGCTACGGCCTGGGCGACCGGTGCAGCTCGGTGCGCGTGGTCGACCTCCCCGTGCTGGCCCTGGATGCCCACGAGCTCCTGCTCGAGCGCCTCTACGCCGAGGCCCGCTCCGTGGTGGACAGCCACGAGGCGGACGTGATCGTCCTCGGCTGCACCGGCATGATCGGTGTCGCCGCCGCGGTGCAGAAGCGGCTCGAGGCAGACGGTGTCTTCGTGCCCGTCGTTGACCCGACCGGCGCCGCCATCCTCTGGCTGGAGTCGCAGATCCGGCTGGGGGTCCGCCCCAGCCGTGCCACCTACATGCCCCCGCCGCCCAAGGAACGCCGCATGTGAGGTCTGCCCGCAGCGGAACTCCCGACGTTCGACTCGACACCCTCAGCTCGGAAAGGCAGTTGCACATGCGCATCGGGATCGATGTGGGAGGCACGAACACCGATGCCGTCCTGATGGATGGTCATCAGGTGATGGGTGCGGTGAAGTCGGCCACGCAGCCCGACGTCTCCTCGGGCATCAGGGCCACCCTCGAGAGCCTCGGGGAGCAGAGGCCGTTCGCGCCGAGCGACATCCGGGCCGTCATGATCGGTACCACCCACTTCATCAACGCGCTCGTCGAGGCTCGGCAGCTGGCGCCCACAGCCGTGCTGCGGCTGGGGCTGCCCGCGACGAGCTCGCTCCCGCCTCTCGTCGACTGGCCGGAGCGGCTGGTGCAGGCCATCAGCGGCCGGGCCTACCTGGCGCACGGTGGCCATGAGTTCGACGGCCGGCACATCGCGGAGATCGACGAGGGCGAGCTGCGCCGCCACGTCCAGGACATGGCCGCGCACGGCATCCGCTCGCTGGCGATCTCGTCGGTGTTCTCTCCCATCAACTCCGAGTTCGAGGTGCGGGCGGCCGAGATCGTCGCCGAAGAGGTCGGGGCGGGCATGGCGATCTCCATGTCCCACGAGATCGGCCGCGTCGGACTGCTCGAGCGCGAGAACGCCACGATCATCAACGCCGCCCTGCGTGAGCTGGCCCTGGGCATCGTGGACGGGCTCGCGAACACGCTGGCGGGCCTGGGCATCGAGTCGCCGCTCTACCTGAGCCAAAACGACGGCACGCTGATGGACATGGAGTTCGCCCGCCGCTACCCGGTCGCGACGTTCGCCTCCGGACCCACCAACTCCATGCGCGGCGCCGCCATCCTCTCGGGGCTCAAGGACTGCGCGGTGGTCGACGTCGGTGGTACGACGAGCGACGTCGGCGTCCTGACCAACGGCTTCCCCCGCGAGGCGACGACCGAGGTCACGGTGGCGGGCGTACGCACCAACTTCCGGATGCCCGACGTGTTGAGCATCGGCATCGGGGGCGGCAGCCTGGTCCGCGGCAACGAGGCCGGCGTGACCGTGGGCCCCGACTCCGTGGGCTACCGGCTGACGCAGGAAGCCCTGGTCTTCGGCGGCAGCACCCTGACGGCCACCGACATCGCCGTCGCGTCCGGACGCGCCGACATCGGCGACCGCTCGCTCGTGGCGCATCTCGACAAGTCGATGATCGAGGCGGCCCTGGCCCGGATCGGCACGGACGTCGCCGACGCGGTGGAGCGCATGCGCACCTCGGCGGACTCCCTGCCCGTGGTCGCCGTCGGTGGCGGCTCGATCCTGCTGCCCGACCGGCTCGAGGGCTGTGGCGACGTCCACCGCCCCGAGCACTTCTCCGTCGCCAACGCGATCGGAGCGGCCATCGCCCAGGTCGGGGGCATGGTCGACCGCATCTACTCCATCGCGCCCGGGCAGCGCGAGGCGATCTGCGACGAGGCCCGGCAGGAGGCGCAGGACCGCGCCGTCGCGGCCGGTGCCGACCCGGCGACGGTCTCGATCGCGGACTTCGACGAGGTGCCGATCCCGTACCTGCCCGGCAACGCCACCCGTATCCGCTGCAAGGCGGTCGGAGACCTCTGGATGGAGCGATGAGCATGCGTGTCACCCCCAAGGACCTGGTCCCCATGGCCCGCGGCGCGGCCGTGCTGGGCGGCGGCGGTGGCGGTGACCCCCACATCGGCCGGCTGCTCGCCGACAGCGCCATGCGCCAGTTCGGCGACGTCGAGATCGTGTCCCCCGACACGGTTCCCGCGGACGCGTGCGTGCTGCCGATCGCGATGATGGGGGCCCCGACGGTGATGGTGGAGAAGATCCCCTCGGCCGGCCAGATCTCCCTGGCACTGGAGACCCTCGCCCGCTACCTGGGCCGGACGCCGACCCATGTCGCCTGCATGGAGGCGGGAGGCGTGAACTCCATGGTGCCGTTCGTCGCCGCCGCCCGCCTGGGGCTTCCGCTGATCGACGGGGATGCCATGGGCCGCGCCTTCCCCGAGCTGCAGATGGTGCTGCCCACCATGTCCGGCGTCTCGGCGACCCCGATGTCGATCGTCGACGACAAGGGCAACAGGGGCGTCTTCGACACGATCGACAACAACTGGGCCGAGCGGCTGGCCAGGTCCGCGACGATCGACATGGGGTGCGCCCCGATCGTCTCCCTCTACGCGATGTCGGGCGCCGAGGTGCGCGACTGCTTCGTGCCCGGCACCCTCAGCCTCTGCCTCTCGATCGGGTCCGCCATCGAGAGCGCCCGGGCGAACAACCAGGACCCGGTGCAGGCGCTGGTCGGGGCCCTGGGCGGCAAGCTCGTCCACACCGGGAAGGTCGTCGACGTCACCCGTCGCACGGTCACCGGATTCGCTCGCGGTGAGGCCGTCGTGACCGGGCTGGACGACGCGGCCGGGAGCAAGATGGTCCTGAAGTTCCAGAACGAGCACCTCATCGCCGAGCTCGACGGGGAGGTGCTGGTGACGACGCCGGACCTGATCGTCGTGGTCGACGCCGAGACCGGGGAGCCGATCACGACCGAGACCCTGCGCTTCGGGCACCGGGTCGCGGTCGTCGCCGCCCCGATGGACGAGCGCTGGCACACGCCGGCCGGCATCGAGCTGGTGGGACCTCGCTACTTCGGCTACGAGCTCGACCCGATCCGCTTCGACGCCACCCCCTCGCAGAACGGGCGCCTAACCCACGTCTGAGGGTGGGATCCAGATCGTCCGGCAGGCCAGGTGGAGCGCCAGCCGCTCGGACGGGTCGGCGAGGTCGACAGCGAGCAACGACCGGATGCGGGCCAGCCGCTGGGACACCGTGTTGCGGTGGATCCCCAGGATCGCGGCGGTCTCCGACACCGACGACTCCTCGTCGAGGTACGTCGTGAGCGTGTGCAGCAGGTCACCGGGCTGGCCCTCCAGCGGAGCCAGGAGGGAGCGCGCGGCGGGCTGGAAGGTGTCGGTCCGGGTCCAGGCCAGCAGGGTCTGCCCGAGCCCGAGCCGGTCCACGTGCAGGAACCGGCCGCTGGCCACCCGGCCGGACGCCAGGCGCGCCGCCTCGCCGGCCTCGCCCAGGGTGCGGGCGACGCCGCGGGGGCCCGAGTGGCAGCGCCCGACGCCCACGGCGGTCGCCGCGGTCGTCGAGAGTCGACGCTGGGCCCGACGGATCTGACCGGCTCGGGCCTCGACGTCGGCACCCCGCGGTTCGTCCTCGGACGTGATCCAGGCCGACCAGCCGTCGCCCTGCTCCACGACGACGGCTTCGAGCCCTTCCTCGCGAAGGGCGCTGATCACCTCGGGGCGCTGGGCCACGGGATCGATATCGGGGCTGGTGTCGATGCGTACACCGAGATGCCAGCCGTCGAGTCGCCACCCGGCCTCCAGCGCCCGACGACGGGTGGTGGGTGCCAGGTCGTCGGGGGCGTTCAACAGCTCGCCCAGAAGGGACGCGCGTGCCCGCGCATCCCGCTCGACGGCCAGTCGCCGCAGGCTGGCGCGCTGTCCGATCACGGCCGCGGCGACCGAGAGGGCGGCGCTGGATGCAGCGCTCTCGGCGGGCAGGTCGTGGGGGAGCCGGCTGACCAGCCACATGGTGGCGTCACGTGCCGTCGTCGGCGGGACCGGGTGAGCGATCACGAGCGCCGACCCGGACAGCTCGACTCGCTGCGTGGCGCGGGAGCGAGCCGCCACGGCGGTGAGCGCCTGGGCCACGGTCTCGCGGTCCCCCTCCAGCACGACATCGGTGCCCAGGAGCGTGTCGCCGCCGGTGGCCACCAGGGCCAGGGGACGACGCAGGACCGAGGCGACGGCCTTCATCACGTCCTCGACTCCCTCGCCGGACCGGACGGCCATGGACGTCACCCGCAGGACGGTGTCGGCCACGTGCAGCTCCGCCTCCGAGACGAACCTCCGCGCGGCCAGAGCGCCGGCCAGGGGGTCGTCCGCGCCGAGGACGGTCAGCCCCACGCGCGCGGCCAGAGCCGACGACGGCTGTGAGAGCGGGGACGAGTCGCCGATCAGGAGGGCCGAGGCGCCACCGGCGGCGGCGGTCTGGATCAGTACGTCGATGTGCCAGTCGTTGCGCGACGGCGGTTGCAGCACGGTCAGCAGGTGCCCCCCGAGGTCGGTCGCCCGACCGCGGATGTCGGGAACCAGCGAGACCCCGCCGACCATGAGGGTCGGTGCGGGGGGCGACGCCAGAACGCTCACCTGGTGCCAATCGGGGTGACCGAGCAGGGCGACCAGCGGCACGGGCGTGTCGGCGATCACGGCCGTCCAGCCAGCAGCAGGGGCGGGCAGTCGATGGCGAACGCGGAGGGTGACACCCGGTCGAGGTGCTCCGGAGCGAGCCACCACGCGGGAGCCGGCAGCACCAGCACGAAGACCTCGTCGCCGCGGCGCAGGGCGTCGACCGCCAGCGGCCGGTTCGTACGACGGTCGAGCAGGCAGATGAGGTCGGGGACCGTGGCGCGGGGCTGGCCGTCGACGAGCACCATCAGGAACTCGTTCTCCGTCTCGATCCGGAGCACGGGGCCGTGGCGGTCGAGGACCGTCACCGACGACTCGGTGTGCAGCCCGCCGTCCGAGCTGTGCCGCAGCACGTCGAGGACGCGGCCCTCGCCCAGGATCTCACCCCCCAGCACCTCCGCGACCTCCTCGGCCTCCGCCATCATGCGCAGCGAGCCGTGGGCGCGCCCGAGCGCGAGCGCCCGGCCCAGGGTCCCCACGCAGGCGGTCTCCTGCAGCAACCCGGCGGGACCCGGGGCGAGCGCCAGGGCTGCCCAACCGCCGGTCCCCGCGAGCGCCGCCCGGATCGTTCGCTCCACGTCGGTGGGGGAGGCGTGGTCGATGAGCAGCGTGTGCCCGCCCGGGAACGCCAGCGCGCACGGGGTCAACGGCAGCTGTGCCGCCACCCAGGTCATCTGGTCCAGCCTGGGCAGCGCGCGACCGGCCAGGTCGGCGTCGACGTACGGCAGCCCGAGGTGAAGGGCGGCGACGAGCGCGGTGATGCCGTTCAGGCCGGCGGTCTCGATCGCCATGACCGCGTCGGGCAACGCGCCGGTCCACCGGCCGGCGGCGGCGACGGCCGTGCCGAACTCGCCGCCGTGCGGGAGCTTCTCCGTGAACACGCTGGTGGCACCCACCATCCCCACCGGGACGACGCTCGCGCCCCCCAGCTCGGCGGGAGCGTGCAGCACGAGCTCGCCGTCCCCGAGCTGCGAGCGCAGCACGGATGAGAAGGGGTGCGGGTCGCCGGCTCCGCCCGAGCCCAGCAGGCACAGCCCCACCGCCAGCGCCTCGAGGTCGGCCGCGCGCAGGGTCCGGGGAACCGGGGGGCTCATGCCAGAATCCTCTCACTCTCCCCCGATAGCTGTGCAGGTGGCATTGCTTTGGCGACGCCACCGAGCGATGTGCACATATGTCCGGCGATCCGCCGTTGGGACCATGAGGTAGTCGCAGCACCAGTCGGGTGCCGGCCCTCGGCAGTGCCGCGGGGATGACAGTGGAGGAACCGAATGATGAAGAAGCAGATCGTGTCTGCACTGGGCGCGCGGCCGCGTCGCCGGCTCGCGGTCGTTGCACTCCTGCTGCCCCTCGCCCTGGCCGCCTGTTCCAGCCCCGGCGACTCGTCGTCGACGTCGTCGAGTGGCGGGTCAGAGAAGGGCGAGGTCTCCCAGGCTGCGCGCGACACGGTCGAGCGGTTCAAGTCGGTCAGCGACTTCGTCTCGCCCGGACCCGCGGTGGACGTCGCCAGCCTGGCCGGCAAGAGCGTGTTCGTCATTCCGCTGCTCACGACCAACGACTACAACATCCAGATCAACGCAGCGATGGAGCGCGTGGCCGAGCTCGCGAACGTCGACTTCGAGGTCTACACGAACGAAGGACAGCCCAACCAGTGGGTCGCCGGCATGAACCAGGCGATCGCGAAGGGCGTCGACGTCATCATCCTCAGCGGCGGCACGGATCCCCGCGCGCTGGAGCCGCAGATCCAGGAGGCGCGTGACCAGGGCATCAAGGTCGTCGTGAGCATGTTCTGGGACACCTCCGCCCAGTTCGCCCCCGACTGCTCCGGCCTCAGCGTGGACTGCGTCGACGGGGTGGACGCCATCGTCGCCGCGCCGTACCAGACCGCCACCCGCCTGAACGCCGACTGGATCGCCGTCGACTCCGGCGGTGCCGCGGAGATCCTCGTGGTGACCTCCAACGACGCCGGCCCCAGCCCGGGCCAGGAAGCCGCGTTCAAGGACGAGATCGCGACCGCCTGCCCCGCCTGTGAGGCCACGTTCGCCAACGTGCCGATCAGCAAGTGGACGACCTCGGTGCAGTCGACCGTGCAGTCCGAGCTGGTGCGCAACCCCGAGATCAAGTACGTCGTGCCGCTCTACGACAACATGGCGAGCTACGCCGTCGCCGGTATCACCGCGGCCGGCAAGCAGGGCCAGGTCGAGGTCGTCACCTTCAACGGCACCCCCGCCGTGCTCAAGATGATCCAGGACGGCGACATCGTGACGATGGACGTGGGTGAGTCTCTCGAGGGCGCCGGTTTCGCGGCCATGGACAACGCGTTCCGCCTGATGGCCGGGATGGAGCCCTCGCGGGTCATGGACATCGTGCCGGTCCGCATCTTCGACAGCTCGAACGTCGACGAGGCGGGCACCCCGCCCGAGGTCAACAAGGGCTATGGGGACGACCTGGAGGCCCAGTACCTCGAGGTCTGGGGCCTCGGATGACCGATCCGGTCCAGCCTGTCCTCCGGATGACCGGCGTCGGGAAGACGTTCGGACTCACCCGGGTCCTCAGGGATGTGGACCTCACCGTTCGCCGCGGTGAGGTCCACGGGCTGCTCGGTCAGAACGGGTCGGGCAAGTCGACCCTGATCAAGATCCTCGCCGGGTTCCACACCCCCGACGAGGGGACGGTCGAGCTCGACGGAACGCCCGTCGAGCTGCCCCTCTCCGCCACCGACCGGCGCGACCACCGGCTCCGGTTCGTCCACCAGGACCTCGCGCTGCTCCCGTCGTTGACGGTGCTCGAGAACCTGATGGCCGACGAGGTGGCCACGGGCTCCGGCATCCGTCCCCGGCGCAAGCGCGCCGAGCTGGCTCGCGCCATGACGCTGTTCGAGCGGTTCGGCATCTCGCTGCGAGCGGACACGTTCGTGCGGGACATCTCGCGCCTGGAGCGTGCCAAGCTGGCCATCGCCCGCGCCGTGAGCCACCTCGACGCCGAGGACAGCGGCGTGCGGGGACTGCTGGTGCTCGACGAGCCGACGGCCTTCCTCCCGCAGGGCGAGGTCGCCGAGCTCATCGCGCTGATGCGCACGGTGGCCGCGCAGGGTGCGGGCGTGCTCTTCGTGTCGCACGACCTCGACGAGGTCCTGACGGTTACGGACCGGGTGAGCGTCCTGCGCGACGGCGAGCTGGCCGGCAGCGAGGACACCGCGTCGCTGGCTCGCGAGGACCTCGTCCGGATGATCGTGGGCCGGCCGGTCTCGACGCTGAGCGCCGGCTCCGCCCCCGTGCCCGCGGCGGGGGAGCGGCCGCGACTCCAGGTGACCGGCCTGCGCGGCCGGGCGGTGGAGCACCTGGACCTGAGCGTGCAGCCGGGTGAGGTCGTCGGCCTCACCGGCGTGATCGGCTCCGGGTTCGACGAGGTGACCCAGCTGCTCTTCGGGGCGCTGCGGGCGACGAGCGGCTCTGTCTCGGTCGACGATCTCGAGCTCGAGGCGCGCCGTCTCTCGCCCTCAACGGCGATCAAGGCCGGCATCGCCTACCTCCCCAGCGACCGTGCGATCGAGGGCAGTGCTCCCGCCCTGACCGTCGGCGAGAACGTCGCGCTGCTCTCGCTGCGGCAGGGTGGCGGGCCCTTCGCCCTGACCGGCAGGAAGCTCGAGCGGCACGCCGGCCAGCTGCTCCGCGACATCGACGTACGTCCCCCCCAGCCGGCGCTGGCCTACGCCTCCCTCAGCGGCGGGAACCAGCAGAAGGCGATGTTGGCCAAGTGGCTCGTGACCGGGCCCAGGGTGCTGCTGCTCAGCGAGCCCACCCAGGGTGTCGACGTCGGGGCGCGCGAGCAGATCTTCAACCTCATCGCCGAGGCGGCCCGGCAGGGCTGCGCGGTCGTGTGCTCGAGCTCCGACCTCGACCAGCTGGCCCAGCTCTGCAACCGTGTGCTGCTGATGCGGCGCGGTGTCGTCTCCGACGAGGTGCACGGCCAGGCTGTCACCAAGGTCGGCCTCACCGACATGCTGTTCGCCGACGCCGTCACCAGGTCGCCCCACGTGGCCCCCGGCGCCTGAATCAATCCGCAATCGCTGCCCGTGAAGAGAGTCGATATGTCAGTGCGAACAACTGCCGGAGAAGGTACGGGAGCCGCCGCGCCGACCCGGCCTCGCCCTCGTCGCTGGACCTCGCGCATCGAGGCCGGAGCCCTGCCCGTGGCCTGGCTCGCCGTCTTCGTGGTGTTCACCGTGCTGCTGCCGGACACCTTCCTGAGCACCGCCAGTATCTCCAACATCCTGGGATCGCAGGCGGTCCCCCTCGTGCTGACACTGAGCCTGGTGCTGCCGCTGGTGTGCGGTGACTACGACATGTCGGTCGCGTCGGTCGCCACCCTCACGGCCATGGTGATCGGGATCCTGAACGTCAACCACGGATGGTCGATCGGTGCCGCCATCGTGGCCGGCCTGGTGGTGGCCCTGCTGGCGGGGTTGGTGAACGGTGCCGTGATCGTGTTCTTCGGGGTCGACTCACTGATCGTCACGCTGGGCACGGGTACCGTGATCCAGGGCCTCGTCCTCTGGATCAGCAACTCCACCACGATCAGCGGCATCTCGACCTCGCTCGTCGACCTCGTCATCGGCTACAAGCTCTTCAGCGTGCCGGCGGCGTTCTACTACGGGCTCGTGCTCTGTTTCGTGCTCTGGTACCTGCTTCAGCACACCGCGCTCGGCATGCGGATGCTCTTCGTCGGCCGCGGACGCGACGTCGCCCGGCTGAGCGGCATCAAGGTCGGGCGCGTCCGTATGGGCGCTCTGGTGGGCTCTGCCGGCCTGGCCGGAGTGGCCGGCACGCTGTACGCCGGCACCACCGGCTCGGCGGACCCGAGCTCGGGCACCTCGTTCCTGCTGCCCGCGTTCGCCGCGGTATTCCTCGGCGCGACCACCGTGATCCCGGGCCGCTTCAACGCCTGGGGCTCGTTCATCGCCGTCTACTTCCTCGCCACCGGCATCACCGGGCTCCAGCTTCTCGGTGCGGAGAGCTTCGTGCAGCAGCTGTTCTACGGTGGGGCGCTGGTCATCGCAGTCTCCCTGGCCCAGCTGGCCCGGCGACGCGAGGCGCGCAGCGGGGGCACCGCCTCCTGATGGGGGCTCCGACGCTGCCGGTGGCGGACTGCCACAACGACCTCCTGCTCGGTGTCCTGCACCAGCGCGAGCGCGGCCTGTCCGATCCGTTCGGGGACTTCTGGCTGCCGCAGCTGCGGGCCGGCGGCGTGGTCCTCCAGGTGCTTCCGGTCTTCACCGAGGAGCAGCACGTGGGGGAGGGGGCGCTGCGCCGGAGCCTGCAGGTGCTCGAGGAGGCCCGCCGGCTCGCCGACGTACACGCGGCCGACGTGGTGATCTGCGAGCGCGGCGACCAGATCCGTCCCGCGATCCAGGGCGGCCGCATCGCGCTCGTCCTCGCCCTGGAGGGATGCGAGCCGATCGGCCACTCCCTCGAGCTGCTGGACACCTTCCACCGCCTCGGGGTACGCATCGCGTCGATGACCTGGAACCGCCGCACGATGATGGCCGACGGAGTCGGTGAGCAGGATGCCGGCGGCCGCCTGACGTCGCTGGGGCTCGAGGCGGTGGCGGAGATGGAGCGCCTCGGCATGCTGGTCGACGTCAGCCACCTCTCGGAGACGGGCTTCTGGCACTTGGCGTCGGTCGCCACGAAGGCCTTCGTCGCCAGCCACTCCTCCTGCCAGGCCCTCCAGGCTCACCCGCGCAACCTGACCGACGAGCAGATCCGCGCGGTGGCCGACAGCGGCGGCTTCGTGGCCATCAACGGCTTCGGGCCGTTCCTGTCCGACGCAGCCACGGTCGACTCGTACCTGGCCCACGTCGGGCACGCGGTCTCGCTGGTGGGTCCTGAGCGAGTCGCGCTCGGCCTGGACTTCATGCGCGATCTGGTCGACGCGGTCGACCCGGTGCTCGGGGGCGCGCTGGTCGACCCGGACGCGCTGCCCTGGGTCGAGGGCCTCGAGCGGCCCGCGGATCTGGCCGCCCTCGCGGCGAGGCTCGAGGAGGTGCTGGGACCGCAGGCGGGCCGCCGGGTATGCGCCGACACGGTCATCGACACCCTGGTGCAGCACCTGGACGCCGCGCCCGAAGTCAGTCGCGGGCAAGAACACGTCGAGCACCTACATGACGGGCTGGAATCGAGCTCGGCGCTGTGGCGGGGAATGAGGGGGTCGGCGAGGTTGGCGACCGAGCAGCCCGAGTGCGTCGATGATCGCACCGGTGCCGATTGACATCGTTAGCCTATTCTGTGACATCGCGCATATCACTGACCCTGATCTGGTCACGAGCGCTCTACGCGACGGGGACATAGTGACTGAGTCTGCAGGCAGTGCGGAGCCCAAGCATCCGATCGGGTCGGTCGACAACGCAATCAGGCTTCTACTGCTGCTGCGAGACCGGCCTGCCATACGCGTGTCGGAGGCGAGCGAGGAACTGGGAGTGGCGCAGTCCACGGCGCACAGGCTCCTTGCCATGTTCGAGCACTACGGTCTGGTCCAGAAGAACCTCCAGGCCAAGAGCTACTCCCCCGGTCCGACGTTGCTGACGCTGGGGCTGTCGGTGGTGCGCCACGATCTACGTGCGCAGTTGAGCCCGATCATCCGCTCTCTGGTGGCGCTGGCTGACGAGACCTGCAGCCTGCTGGCCCTCGAGGGTGTCGACACGATCTTCCTGGACGCCGTCGAGTGCGATCGGCCGGTGCGCACGACGTCGCGCGTCGGGCTGGTCCGCCCAGCGAACTGCACATCCGGCGGGAAGGCGCTGCTCGCTGAGCTCTCGAACGAGGAAGTCATGCGTCGCTACCCGCACGAGCAGATCCCCGGAGTGACGGAGTTCTCCCTACGATCACGCACGGCGCTCTTGGTCGATCTGGAACGCATCCGCGAACAGGGATACGCGGTGGGCAACCGGGAGAACGAGCCGGACATCTGGGCGATCGCGCGTGTGGTGCACGCACCGGACGGGTCCGGTGTCTGCGCCTTGTCGCTGTCCTGCCCGATCCAGCGCTACACGCCGGAGAAGGAGGCCGAGCTAGCAGCACTGCTGGCGGGGGCGGTCGCGCGTGCCGAGGCGTTGAGCAGGTGATTCCACCCTGAAGAATGCTTATTCTTGACAATGACGTGACGCCCGTTACTCTAGTCACAGAATGTTGCTTCTGCAGGATGGAAGGCGGGTAGTGAGTTCGATGTCACCTGGAACCGATCACCACCAGGGTGAGGCCACGGGGCTGGCTGGCACCTCTGTGCGCCGGCACGACGGTGACGCCTACGTCACCGGCCGGGTTCGCTACACGGACGATCTGGACCTTCCCGGCGGCGCGCACGTGGTCCTGGTGCGCAGCGAGCTTCCGCACGCTCGGATCGTCGTCGACACGACGGTCGCGGCCTCGCGTCCCGGGGTGCTCGCCGTCGTCACCGGACGCTCCCTCGCCGAAGACTTCGGGCCGATCCCGAACGCGATGGATCCGGCGCCCACCGGCGGCCAGAGCCTGGAGATCCGCATGCTGCCGGTCGACAAGGTCGTCTACGTCGGTCAGCCGGTCGCGGCTGTCGTGGCCGAGTCGCTGGCGCAGGCACTCGTCGCCGCGGCTGACGTCGAGGTCCACTACGAGCCGCTGCCACACGTGCTCGACCCCGAAGAGGCGCTCGGCGCCGACGCCCCCCTGCTCTACGAGAGCTGGGGCTCGAACGTGATGCTGTCGGGCACCGCCGGAAGTGGCGACGTGGAAGCGGCTGCGGCTCGCTCGGCTGGGATGATCCACGGCCACCTGAGGACGGGCCGCGGTGCGCCCGCCCCCATGGAACCGCGTGCCTACCGCGCCGACTGGGACGCGGGAACCCGACGGCTCACCTGGTACGGCACCACTCAGGCACCCCACCCGCTGCGCCACACGATCGCTGGGTTCCTCGGCCTGCGTGAGCGTGACGTGCGCGTGGTGGCGCCGCCGGTAGGCGGATCCTTCGGGTTCAAGAACTTCGGCCACCCCGAGGAGTACCTCGTGTGCGTGCTCGCCCGTCAGCTGGCGCGTCCGGTTCAGTGGACCGAGGATCGAGCGAGTACGCTGCGGTACGGCGCCCGGGACTCGCGGATCGAGTACACCGCGTCGTACGACGACGACGGCCGGGTCACGGCGGTGGCGTGCGACATGGTCGCCAACCACGGCGCCGCCTCCGCCACCGGTGCCTTCGGCATGGCTTTCGCGGGAGCGCTGGCGATGCCGAGCGGCTACCGGGTTCCGGCCTTCCGCTGCGACTACAAGGTCGTGGTGACCAATAAGGGCCCCTGGAGCCCCTTCCGCCCGTTCGGCAAGGAGGCCGGTGTCCTGTTGATGGAGACCGTCATGGATGCCGTCGCCCGGCGCACCGGTCTCGACCCCCTCGAGGTCCGACGCCGCAACTGGGTCAAGTCCGACGAGTTCCCCTACGTCACCACCACCGGGCTGGAGCTCGACAGCGGCGACTACGACGGGTTGCTCGACAAGGCGCTCGATGTCTTGGACTACGCGGAGTTCCGCGAGGACCAGGCCCGCGCACGGGAGCAGGGCCGCTACCTGGGCCTGGGGGTGGGCTTCGAGGTCCTGCCCGAGGGAGCCGACATTCCGGGAGCCCTGATCGGCGCCTCGGACATCTCCACCGTCCGGATGGACCCGTCCGGCGACGTCACCGTCCTCACCGGCGTGACCAGCCCGGGCAACGGAAACGACACCGCGATCATGCAGATCGTCGCGGATCGGCTGGGGGTCGCGCTGGACTCCGTCTCGATCGTGCAGGGCGACACAGACATCTGCCCGTTCGGCTTCGGCAACGTCAGCAGCCGAGGCATCCTCACGGGTGGGGGCTCGGCCGCCCTCGCCGCCGATGAGGTCGCCTCGAAGCTGCGTCAGGTGGGCGCGTCGATGCTCCATGTCGACGACGCGCAGCGAATCGTCCTGCGCGGTGGAATCGCCTCGGTCGACGGTGATCCCGAGACGGCGCTGCCCATCGCCGCCATCGCCCATGCGCTCTACACCGTCGGTCACATCGTGGCCCCTGGCATCGAGCCGACCCTCGAGTCGACCAGGACCTTCCAGATGCGCAACATCCGGCACCTGGCCGACGAGGAGGGGAGGATCATGCCCTTCTCGACCTTCTCCAACGGCATCTACCTGTCGGTTGTCGAGGTCGATGTCGACACCGGCGTCGTCGACATCCTGCGGCACGTGATGGTCCACGACTGCGGCGTGATGATCAACCCGCGTTTCGTGACCGGCCAATTCACCGGCGGGGTGGTCAACGGTATCGGCGCTGCGCTGACCGAGGAGGTCCTGCACGACGGCGACGCGCGACAGACGAGCGACGGGTTCAAGTCGTACCTGCTTCCGCGGGCCACGGACGTTCCGACGTTCGAGATCCAGCACCAGGTGACGCCCAGCCCGTTCACCCCGCTCGGCACCAAGGGCGCGGGGGAGGGCGGCGTGGCGTGCACGATGGCGTCGGTTCTCAACGCCGTGAACGACGCCCTGGACCCGCTGGGAGCCAGCATCGACGAGCTGCCGGCGGTGCCCCACCGCGTCCTCGCGGCGATCGGAGGTGGGCAGCGATGATCAGCCATCCGTTCGTCTATCGCGCGCCGACGAGCGTCGCGGAGGCTGTCGAGATTCTGGCCGAGGCGCCCACGACCTCCCGGGTGATCGGCGGTGGGACCTGGGTCGTGCCGGAATGCAACCGGGGCGAGTCCCGACCCGAGGTCCTTGTCGACCTTCGCCATACGGGACTTCATCGGATCGAAGTCGTCGGCGACGTGGTGCACGTCGGGGCCACCGCCACGTACTCCGCGCTGATGTCGTCGCCGGACGTGGCCCGCCACCTCCCGCTGCTCGCCGCCATGGCGAACGGCATCACCGGGGGTCGGCAGATCCAGTCACAGGGGACCGTCGGCGGCTCCGTCGTGGCGGCGCGACCGTCCTCGGACGCGCCAGCGGCCGTCGCCGCCCTAGACGCCACTTTCGTCATCGCGGGCCCGGACGGCGAGCGCAGGGTCAGCGGGGCTGGGAGGTTCCAGGACGCGTCGGTCTCGTGCCTGCGTGAGGGCGAGATCCTCACCCGGCTCGAGTTCCCGGTACTGCCCGCCGCCCGGTGGGGCTACTACAAGTTGAAGAGGTCCGCGAGCAGCTGGCCCATCGCCACCGCCGCCTGCGTGCTGGGGGAGACCCCTCGCCTCGTCCTCGGTGCTGTCAGCCCGACTCCTGTGCACGTCGACCTGGGGTCAGTGCTGAGTGGCGGGCCGCCGACCCCGGAGACGATCGAGCTGGCCGTCCGACTCGCCGCCGACTCGGTCGCCACACCATGGGCCGACGAGCTCGCCCCTGCCACCTACCGCGCGGCCGTCGCCGGCCCCGTTGCCCGTCGCGCCATCGAGATGGCCGCGCACCAGGAGAGCCGATGAGCACCGACAAGCAGCCCGAGAGCACCAGCACTCGGCTTTCGCTGAACCTGGACGGCGCCGAGCGAACCGCCGACGTCGACCCGCGATCACTGCTGGTCGAGGCGCTCCGCGACGACTTCGGGGTCACCGCCCCGAAGGTCGGGTGCGCCACCGGCGACTGCGGCGCGTGCACCAGCCGCGTCGACGGCCAGATCACCAAGACCTGCCTACGGCTGGCCGTTTCGGCCGAGGGCAGCCAGATCGTCACCACGCACGGCCTGGCCCAGGACGGTGAGCTCGACGTCGTCCAGCAGGCGTTCTGGGACGAGCAGGCCTTCCAGTGCGGGTTCTGTCTCTCGGGAATGATCTTCGCGGCCTCCGAGCTGCTCGCGGAGAATCCCCACCCCAGCGACGAGGACATTCGCTGGGCGATCAGCGGCAACCTCTGCCGCTGCACGGGCTACGAGGCCATCGTCGCCGCCGTACGCACCGCCGCAGCCCGACAACGGGAGATCCCCGAGCGCGGCTGACGCAGCACCAGCTCTGACAACGAACACGCCGGACTCGGTTCCGGCGAGCTCCTGCCTGCCCAGAACTCGGGGTCACGGGGCAACGACCCGACCCATCGACACCACAAGGATGAACATGAACAAGCGCTTCCTGCTCGCGACCATGGCCCTCACCAGCGCGCTGGCCCTCACAGCCTGCGGCAGCGACTCCGACGCCGAATCCGGGGCAGGCTCCGGGTCCGCCGAACCGAAGCCCGTCGCGTACGACGGCCCCGCCAAGGACCTGCCCGAGAACTTTCCCGTCCCGGAGGCGACAGGAGAGCAGCTCACCATCGGCTACCTGCAGATCTACGGCGCCCTGCCGACGCTCGCCGTGCAGCAGCGCGGCGCCGAGGCCCGGGCCGAGGAGCTCGGTGTCGAGCTGATCGTCAAGGACGCCGAGCTGAACCCGCAGAAGCAGGTCACGCAGTTCGACGAACTGCTCGCCGAGGGCGTCGACGCCATCGTCGTGTACCCCGTCGTTCCCGAGTCGCTCGGGCCCGCCCTGGCCGAGGCCGAGGCAGCCGGCATCCCCGTCATCGCCACCAACGCACGCCCCGACGTGAGCAAGCCGCTCGGGGAGGGCTACGACGCCGACCTGGAGGCGCCGATCGACCGTCAGGCCTACGCGATGGCCGAGTACGGCGCGAAGGAGCAGCCGGGCGGCTCGTTCGGCATCATCGGCAACGCCGCCCCGATCGCTGCCCTGAAGTACATGGCAGAGCGGGAGCAGTACTGGGGCGAGCGGTTCGGTCTGGAGTTCGTCGGCCTGGTCGACTCGAAGGAGGACACCGCGGCCGGCTACGGCCCCGCGGTGAGCGAGCTGATCGCCAAGAACCCCGACATCGACCAGATCTGGGTCTACAACGACCTGGTCGCACTCACCGCAGCCACCGTCGTGAAGTCCTCGGGCCTCGACGACGTGCTGATCATCGCGAACTCGGGCACCGGCGAAGCGGTCATGGAAGCCATCAAGGCCGGCGACATCGCGATGTCCTACCAGGTGCCGTGGGCCGCTCAGGGTGAGGCGCTGATCAACGCCGCGTACAGCTCGGTGACCGATCAGAACCTGCCGTTGCCCGAGACGGTCTCGCTGCTGGGGACCGCGATCACCGCTGACAACGTCGACGACGCCACTCCCACCGAGTGACGATGACCCGCATCGAAGGGGTCCTCCGGCCACCGCTGCTGCAGGTCCGGGGGCTGCAGAAGAGCTTTGGGCCCACCCTGGCGCTCCAGGACGCGCACCTGAGCATCCCCGCACCCGGGGTCGTTCACGTCCTCATCGGCGAGAACGGCAGTGGCAAGTCGACGCTTCTCGGCGTCCTCTCGGGGCAGATCCGTCACGATGCGGGAACTGTCGAGATCAACGGCCACGCGGTGCGCTTCGGCAGTCCGGTGGCCGCGCTGCGGCAGGGCATCGCGATGGTGTCGCAAGAGGTCGCCGTCGCGCCGGACCTCAGCGTGACGGAGAACGTGCTCCTGGGCCGGGGGCTTGTCCGCGGGCGGATGGGCGTGAGCCGATCCGCCAGCAGGGCCAAGGCGCAGGAAGTGCTCCAGCGGCTCGACTTCGATGTGGACCCGGACCTCGAGGTCCGCCGGCTGCGTCCGGACCAACGGCAGCTGGTCGAGATCGCACGCGCGCTCACGGCGGACGCCAAGGTACTGATCCTGGACGAGCCCACCAGCTCGCTCACCGACGACGAGGTCCAGAGCCTCTTCGCCACGGTGCGCAGGCTGAAGGCACAGGGCGTCGCGATCATCTTCGTCTCGCATCGGATGCAGGAGCTGTTCGAGATCGCCGACGACATCACCGTCCTGCGCGACGGCACGACCGTCGCGCAGGGTGGGGTCGACTCCTTCACCCCGGAGTCGCTCGTCGAGGCGATGCTCGGGCAGGCGCTGCCCGCGGAGCAGGCGATCAAGGCTGAGTCGGCGTCCGCGGGCACGGCCGAAGACCACGTCGCCCTGAGCGTCATCGCGCTCTCGGTCGCCGGTCGGGTCGACGACTTCGACCTCGACCTGCGACGCGGGGAGATCGTCGGGCTCGCCGGGCTCGTGGGTGCCGGACGCAGCGAGGTGCTCGAGGCGATCTTCGGGGTTCGTGCCCTCAGTGGAGGCTCGCTCGCGGTGGACGGGAGTCCGTATCTCCCGCGCGGTCCGCGGCGCGCGATCCAGCGTGGTCTCGCGTTCGTGCCCGCCGACCGGAAGACCGACGGACTCGTCCTCGCCATGAGCGGCGCCACGAACATGACGATGGTCGAGACGCACGACGCTCCCCGCCTGATGCCACCCACCCGAGGGCGTGGGGCCGCGGCGATCTCCCGACTCTCAGCTGCGCTGAGGATTGCGCCGGGAGCCGTCGACATCGCCACGGCCCGGCTCAGCGGCGGCAACCAGCAGAAGGTCGCCGTCGCGAAGTGGCTGGTACGCCGACCGAAGGTGCTGCTCCTCGACGAGCCCACCCGCGGGGTGGACGTGATGGCCAAGGCGGACATCCACCAGGAGCTGCGCGCGACGGCAGCGGCCGGCAGCGCGCTGCTGGTGAGCTCGTCGGAGATCGACGAGCTGCTGACCCTGTGCGACCGCGTGCTGGTGATGTTCCGGGGCCGCGTGGTCGCCGACATCGCGACTGCCGACACCCACGAGTCCGAGATCCTGAAACTGGCCGGAGGTCATCTGTCATGAGTTCCATCTTCGACCGAGCGTGGGCGGCGACCGCACAGTTCCGGCTGGTGCTGCTGCTCGTCGTCGGCATGTTCGCCGTATTCTCCGTCACCCAACCGGCGTTCTCCACCAGCTCGAACCTGCAGAACCTGGTCGCCAACTCCTCGCTCCTCTGGATCGTCGCGATGGGCATGACGTTCGTCCTCCTGTCCGGGGGCTTCGATCTCTCGGTCGGCGCGACCGCCACTCTGATCGGGATCCTCATGGCCAAGCTCCTCGAGCACGGGCTGCCCGGGGGTGTCGTCGTGGCGCTCTGCGTGCTGGCCGGAGCCCTGGTCGGCGGACTGCTCAACGGCGTCGCGGTCGGAAAGATCGGCCTGTCGGTCTTCGTCGTCACCCTGGCCACCATGACCAGCCTCTCCGGCGTGGTCAGCCTCTGGTCGGGCAGCAACTCCTTCCTGGTCACCGACCCGATCGTGCGCTGGCTGGCGACGGAGCGCTTCCTCGGCCTGCCCATGCCGATCTGGATCATGGCCGCCGTCTTCGTCCTGGCGATCTACGTGCAGAACCGGACGTACTTCGGCCGCGACATCTACGCAATCGGCGGAAGTCCCACCGCCGCCCGGCTCTCGGGCATCCACGTCCCCCGGACTCTCATTCTGGTGTACGCCGTCGCGGGCGCCTGTGCGGCGCTGGCTGGCACCATCGGGGTCGGCAGGGTCGGCGCCGCGGTGCCGACCGTCGACGGCACGCTGGCCCTGCAGGCGATCGCCGCGGTGCTGCTCGGTGGCACTGCGCTGACAGGCGGACGCGGTGGCGTCGGAGGCACCGCGCTCGGAGTGCTCTTCATCGCCATCCTCCAGAACGGCCTCAGCATCGCCGGTGTCGCCAGCGACTGGCAGAACATCGTCACCGGAGTGATCCTCATCGTCGCCGTGGCCGGTGACCGGCTCAGCATCCGGCGCCTGCTGGACCGTTTCCGATCCTCGAGCCCTCCCGGCCCGTCCGCACCGCACCCGGCCCTCACGGACGCGGCCCCGAAGGCCCCGTCCTCCGTCCCGGACAACGACGTCCGCGACCTTCCCCTCGACAGCACCCTGTCGACGTCTCCCGAAGGAACTCGTCCATGACATCTGTGGTTTCCCTGATGGGCCACTCGCACTCCCCGCTGTGGGGGGTGACTCCACCCACGACACCCGGTGAGTCGGGGTCGACCTTCGTCGAGGGCACGCAACGCGCAGCACGTGCTCTCGCCGACCTGAACATCTCGGCCGCCGTCGTCTTCGGGCCGGACCACTTCCGGTTCGCCTTCTACGACCTGATGCCACGGTTCTGCATCGGCGTCCAGGAGGTCTCGGGAGCCGGCGACTACAACAGCCCCGGCGGTCAGCTCCCGGTCGCCGCCGACCTGGCCCGGTTCGTCCACGACTCCGTCTGCGACGCCGGGTTCGACCCGGCCCTGTCACTCCGGATGAGCGTTGACCACGGGATCGCCCAGTCCTACGGAGCCCTGTTCCCTGATCTGAGCGTCCCCCTGGTTCCGATCATGGTCAACACCAGTGCTCCGCCGCTGTGCACGGTCGAACGCGCCTACGAGTTCGGTCTCGCGGTCGGGCGTGCCCTGGCCGCCCACCCTGGCGACGAGCGGGTCGCCGTGGTCGGCTCCGGCGGACTCTCGCACTGGCCACCTCGGCTCGAGCCGGAGGACCCCGCACTCGGTGAGCGCGGCCGTGACTTCCTGCTCGGCGACCGCGACCAGCTGGCCGAGCGGGAGGAGGGCCGGCAGCAGCGGGTCGCTGCCATGGGCGATGCCAACGGCAAGGTCAACGCGGCCTGGGACGAGTGGGTGCTGGACTGCCTCCAGTCTGGCGAGCTGAGGCCGCTGCTCGACCTCACCGAGCAGCAGATCGACCGCGACGGCGGCAACGGTGGGCAGGAGATCCGTACCTGGATGGCGGCGGCGGGTGCCTATGTCGGCGCCGGCAACGAGCTGTCCGAGGCCACGTTCGACCGGTCCTACGAGCCGGTCCCTCGGTGGATCACCGGGATGGGGTCGCTCCTGGCCGTGGCCGGCGCCACTCGCGAGACCGCGGGGGAGGACCGATGAAGGACAAGGTCGTCCTGGTGACCGGCGGCGGTACGGGAATCGGCGCCGAGTGCGCGATCCGCGCCGCCCAGCGCGGCGCCCGCGTGGTCGTGAACTACTCCCGTTCGGCCGACGCCGCGCACGCGACCGTCGAGGCCATCACGGCCCTCGGCGTGGACGCGATGGCGTTGCAGGCCGACGTCTCGGACGAGGGAGCTGTCCGGACGATGGTCGGCGACATCGAGCGGGCCTGGGGTCCGGTCGACGTGCTGGTGAACAACGCGGGCTACACGAGCTTCGTCGAGTTCAGCGACCTGGAGGCCATGACCGACGAGATCTGGCGCCGCACCCTCGACGTCAACCTCATGGGCACCTGGCACTGCAGCAAGGCCGTGGCGCCGGGCATGCGGCGGGCGGGAGGAGCGATCGTCAACATCTCGTCCGTCGGCGGCATCCGCGCCGACGGCAGCAGCATCGCCTACGTCGTGAGCAAGGCTGCGATCAACACCCTCACCGTGGCGCTCGCACGGGCCCTGGCCCCGAACATCCGCGTCAACGCCGTGGCCGCCGGATTCGTGCGCACCCGCTGGTGGGAGAAGGGCGGCGAGAGCACCCCGGAGCAGGCCGACGCGCTTGCCGACGACATGGCGGCAGTCATGCCGCTCCAACGTGTGGGCGAACCGGAGGACATCGCCGACGCGGTCCTGTGGTTCGCGGAACACGCCCGCACCGTCACAGCCCAGACGCTCATCGTCGACTCCGGCCTGCATCTCGGCATGAAGGCGAAGGCCTTCTCGGACACCAAGGAGAACTCATGACCAGCACCACCCCCCAGGACTCCACCCGGGTCTTCGACCTCTCCGACGTCGACGAGCTCGCCAAACGACACTCCAACTGGGGTCGATGGGGGTCCGAGGACCAGATCGGGACCCTGAACCACCTCACCGACCAGCACCGGCTGGCCGCGGTCGCCACGGTGCGTACCGGCGAGGTCATCAGCCTCGCACTGCCCTTCGACGCGAACGGCCCGCAGACCGGTGCCTTCGGACGCAACAACCCGGTCCACTACATGATGGCGACGGGCACGGATGCGCTGGCCGGAGCTCAGGACCACATGCCCACCACGCGGCACGCGGACGACGGCATCACCATGCCGCTCTCCTGCGGGACCCAGTGGGACGGCCTGTCCCACATCTTCTACGAGGGGATGATGTACAACGGGCACTCGGCAGCGCTCGTCAGTAGCGACGGCGCCGCACGCAACGGCGTACAGAACATGCGCGACAAGGTCGTCGGTCGGGGAGTGCTCCTCGACCTGCCCAGGGCCTCCGGCCGCCCGTGGCTGGAGCCGGGCGACGCCATCCTTCCCGAGACGCTCGACGCCGCTGCCGCGATGGCCGGCGTATCGATCGGCACCGGGGACTTCGTCCTGATCCGCACCGGCCAGCTCGCACAGGTCCGCGACCGCGGCTCCTGGGGCGACTACGCCGGTGGCTCGGCCCCCGGCCTGAGCATGACGACGGCGAGCTGGTTCGCCGAGCGCGAGGTCGCGGGCTACGCCACGGACACCTGGGGCACCGAGGTGCTCCCCAACGAGACGAGCGACGTCTTCCAGCCGCTCCACATCATCATGCTCGTCCACATGGGCATGCTCATCGGCGAGATGTTCGACCTCGAGCAGCTAGCCGAGCGGTGCGCCGCCGACGGGCGCTACGAGTTCCTGCTCGTGGCGCCGCCGCTGCCCATCACCGGGGCGGTCGCCTCCCCGGTCAACCCGCTGGTGATCCGATGACCGAGCAGACGAATGAGGAGAACACCACGATGAGCGGCCTGGGAACTGTCTGGACCGAGCTCGGCCACCTGGAGCACAAGGTCTCCTACGTGACCGTCGGCCCCTGGCGCACCCGCGTGCTGGAGGCGGGCACGGGGGAGCCTCTCGTGCTCATGCCCGGGACCGGCGGGCACCTCGAGGCATACACCCGCAACATCGCGGCGCTGGCAGAGCACTTCCACGTCGTGGCCTACGACTACCCCGGCCACGGGTACTCCACCCTGACCGGGCACGATCTCGAGCTCCCGGACTACCTCGGGCACCTGCTGGGCCTCCTGGACACACTCGGTCTCGAGAAGGTCCACCTCAACGGCGAGTCGCTCGGCGGCTGGATCGCGGTCAAGTTCGCGGCCATGCACCCCGGGCGTGTCCTGAAGGTCGTGCTCAACACACCGGGCGGCACCATGTCCCGCCCCGAGGTGATGGCCCGGATCCGTGACCTGAGCCAGGCCGCTGCCGACGATCCGAGCCCCGAGCGGATCCGCGCCCGGCTGGAGTGGCTGATGGCCGACCCCGCCAGTGTCACCGACGAGCTGGTCGACATCCGGCGGCGGATCTACTCCCAGCCCGGCTTCTCCGAGTCGATGCGACACATCCTGTGCCTCCAGGAGGAGGAGACCAGGCGTCGCAACTTGGTCACCGACGACGAGCTGGCTGCTGTCGCGGCCCCGACGCTCGTCGTCTGGACCAGCGATGACCCGTCCGGCCCTGCAGCCGCCGGCGTCGAGATGGCCAAGAAGATCGCCGACGCGCGGTTTGAGCTCATCGAGAACGCCGGGCACTGGCCGCAGTGGGAGCAGGCCGAGCACTTCAACGGGCTCGTTGTCTCGTTCCTGACGGGGCCGCGGTGACGGCCGGCCCGTAGGCGACGGTCGCCGAGGCCGCTCAACGGCTGCTGGTGGCGGTGCCACGGCCATCCCGTGCGCACCGGCTCGCGACCTGCTCGTCACCCGCGACGTCGAGGCGGCGTACGCGGTCCAGCAGCACGTGACCCGGCAGCGCGTCGCCGACGGGGCACGGGTGGTCGGCCTCAAGATCGGGCTCACCTCGACCGCCGTCCAGGCGCAGCTCGGAGTCGACCAGCCCGACTTCGGGATGCTGTTCGACGACATGGCATACGCCGACGGCGCGACACTGCCGCTGGGCCGGCTCCTCCAGCCCAAGGTGGAGGCCGAGATCGCCTTCGTCCTGGGCGCAGATCTCGTCGAGGGCTCGCTCGACGCCGCATAGGTGCGCGACGCTGTCGCAACGGTGAGGGCGTCTTGGCGCAGCACATCGCGACCGCGCGCGAGCTCGGGATGGACGTCTCGGGCTTCCTGATGATGAGCCATCTGGCATCGCCCACCGAGTTGGCGGCCCAGGCCCGGCTGATGGAGTCGTACGGCGCCCACTGCGTCTATGTCACCGACTCCAGCGGTCGCCTGACCATGGACGGTGTCCGCGAAAGGGTGCGGGCGCATCGCGACGCCCTCGACGCCGCCACCGAGATCTGAATCGCCCCGGGTTTCGTGGAGGCTCTGGTGTGTCCCGGGTTCTACGGCGTCTGAGTTTCTGGATTCTGGTGCCTCACACCAGGAGGTTCAGATGGGACGACCAGGCTACTCGGGAGAGTTTCGGCGGAAGGTTCTCGACCTGCTCGCCGAGGGGAGATCTGTCGCCAGCGTCGCGCACGATCTCGATGTGAGCGAGCAGACGCTCTATAACTGGCGGCGACAGGACCGAATCGACCGCGGCGTCCAGCCTGGTCTGACGATGGCCGAGAAGGACGAGCTGTCGGCAGCGAAGAAGCGCATCGCTGAGCTCGAGACCGAGTTGAAGGTCGCGCGCCGCGCGGTCGACGTGCTGAAGGAGCAGACCAGCCCAAAAGGAGGCACGCGGCGGTCGAGGTGATCGCCGCGGAAGGCCTGCCCGTCCAGGTTGCCTGCCGGGTGCTGGGCGTGTCGGAGGCCGGCTTCTACGAGAGCCGGAAGCGCCCGCCATCCGAGCGCTCGATCCGGCATTCGATGCTGACCGATCTCATTGCCCAGATCCACACCGAGTGTCACGGGATCTACGGCGCTCGCAGGGTCCACGCCGAGCTCACCATCGGCCGCGGCATCCTGGTCGGCCACGGCCAGGTCGAGCTGCTGATGCAACGCGCTGGGCTGCAGGGCATCAGCGGGCGGAAGAAGTGGCGGCGGATCAGGCCCGACACCATCGCCACCGATCTCGTCGAGCGCGACTTCAACCGCAACGGCCCGAACCAGCTGTGGGTCACCGACATCAAATGCCGATGTCGGCATTTGATGTCCGCTACCCACAGTTCGTTCGGCGCCGTGGCGACAAACTTCCGATCGACCAGGTCCTCGGGCCGCTCGGTCTCAGCGCCGTCGCCGATGGTCGTCTTGCGGGTCTTCTCCCGCGGGATCCCACGCAGGCCCTCGGCGCGCATCAACCGCTCCACGGTGCAGCGAGCGACCGGGATGCCCTCACGGTTGAGCTCGGCGTGGATCTTCCTCGCTCCGTAGACACCCAGGTTCGCCTTGTGAGCGACCTTGATGTCCTCGACCAGCGCAGCATCACGCACCGACCGCGCCGAGGGCGGGCGCTGTCTCGCGGTGTAGTAGGTGCTCGGGGCGACCTGCACACCGGCGTCCTTCAAGACGGTGCAGATCGGCTCGACCCCGAATCTGTCGCGGTGCTGGTCGATGTAGTCGACCAGCACCGCTGTAGGGACTGCTACTTGATCTTGCGGTCGAGCTCCGCGGCGGCGAAAAGAGCCGCGCTCGTCTTCAAGATCTCGTTGGCCCGTCGCAGCTCGCGGTTCTCTCGCTCGAGATGGGCGAGGCGCTCGGCGTCGCTCGTCGTGGTGCCGGGGCGGACGCCACCATCGATCTCCGCCTGCCGGACCCAGTTGCGCAACGTCTCGGGGTGCATGCCGAGCTGCTCGGCCACCCGGGCGATCGCGCCCTGCTTCGTTGCCGGATCGGCCCGGAGCTCGACGGCCATCCTCGTGGCCCGCTCACGCAGCTCGTCGGGGTACTTCCTGGGTGCTGCCATGACTCTCATCCTCCATGGATTGAGAGCCTCCATCAGACCCGGGGCGATTCAGGCGCGAACACGCCTCTCGCCGTTGCTCGCGCCCAGCGGCACGCTAGGCCACACGGGTGACGACAGCGCGCCGACCGTCTGGCGGGTCCAGCGCTCGACGTGACGCGGGTGGCGACCGGGCCGGCTCGCCGGGATCGTCGAGGGTCACGACGAGGGCGAGGCTGGCGTGACCCAGGTGCAACGTCCAAGTGGCGTTGCCACCCGGGTCGGTGGTGGCAAGAGGCGGCCCGCGTTGTCGTAGGTGGGGCAGGCCACCACCGTTTGGTCATCGCAGGCGGCGGTCGTGTGCCGAAGACGTCACTAGTTCATTCCACCAATCGGCGCTGAGGCTTTGTTGAGCCTAACGACGATCGAGGGGCCCGCTCGAGTTCCCCGTCTTGCTGCGAGAATTTTGAGTCGTGATCAGACGAAGTCGGTGGACGGAGCTACGGTCGATGACATGTATCTCGAAAGCAAGCGGTTCACCGGGACCGGCGTCGAGGTAAGGCCCGGCGCCCGCGACCGGCACCACTCCAACCTCGAGAGAGTTGCCTTCACCTTCTGGGCAGTCTGCGACTCCATTGACCCCGAGAGCTGGCATGGCGAGGTCATGTTTGGATCCCAAGTTCTGCTCAAGACCGAGACCGTGGCCAACGAGGCGATGGCCGGGCGGCTCGCAGAGCGCGCACTTGAGGCCAGAATCGTGGACGTGTTCGGCGATCCGGGCAGCTGATCACTCGAACCTTGCGTCTTGGGTTGACTCCTTGCCTGGACACCCCCGACGGCTCTAGGTCGCTTGCACGCAGGAAGACGTACCCGCCACCGAAGAGGTCCGGGCGGCTCGTGGTGGTGCCGAACCTGCACACTCCCATTGCAGTGTTGGCGGGCGAGAACATCTCCGCCCGCTTCGTGGTCCCGACGGTCGCCTCGAGCGTCGACCTCGTGGTCCACCTCGGCATCGACGAGCACGGCGTACGCCGCGTGAACGAGGTGGCCGGGGTCCCGGGCCGGGTCGAGAGCGACGTCATCGAGACCGAGACGATCTTCGAGCGCCGCGGCGGCGAGCTGCGGTCCACGGGCGGGCGGCCGCCGCATCCGGAGCGCTACGAGCGCGCCGGCGCCGACGTGCACCGGATCCTGGCCGGAGAGCGCTGATGGGCGCGCTCGTCGGGCTCGGCGTCGGCATCGGCCTGCTGCTCGTCTGGAGCGCGTTCCTCCTGCCCCGCTCGACCCGCCCGGCGGCCCGGGCCGGCGGCGCCGCCGACCTGCTCGCGCGCGCCGGCCTCGGCCAGGTGTCGGTGGCCGGCTTCGTCGTGACGTGCCTGACGTGCGGCGTCCTGGCGGCCGCGGCGCTCCAGGCCGTCTCCGGTACGCCGCCGGTGGCGGTGGTGTTCGGCGTGCTGGCCGCGTGGCTGCCGGTCGCGGTCGTCACCGGCCGGGCCCGGCGGCGGCAGCGCGAGCTCGCCGAGGTCTGGCCCGAGGCGGTCGACAACCTGGTCTCCGCGGTGCGGGCGGGCATGTCGCTGCCGGACGCGCTCGCCGCCCTCGGCAGCCGCGGGCCGGAGCCGCTGCGCGCGGCCTTCGACCGGTTCGCGCTCGACTACCAGGTCACCGGCCGGTTCGGGGAGTGCCTGGACCGGCTCAAGGACCTGCTCGCCGATCCGGTCGGCGACCGCGTGATCGAGGGCCTGCGGATCGCGCGCGAGGTCGGCGGGGGTGAGCTCGGCCGGCTGCTGCGCGACCTGTCGGCGTACCTCCGCGACGACCTGCGCACCCGCTCCGAGCTCGAGTCCCGGCAGGCCTGGACCGTCAACGGCGCCCGGCTCGCGGTCGCGGCTCCGTGGGTCGTGCTGCTGCTGATGTCGGTCCAGTCCGACGCGGTCCGCCGCTACTCCTCGCCCGGCGGTGTCGTCGTGCTGACGGTCGGCGCGGTGGCCTGTGTGGCGGCGTACCGGCTGATGATGCGGATCGGCCGCCTCCCCGTCGAGCGGCGGATCCTCTCGTGACCGCGGGCTGGTGGGGCGCGCTGCTCGGCGCGACGGGCGCCGGCGGCCTCCTGCTGGTCGCCGCCCGGGTCCGCGTGATCCGGCGGCCGCAGCTCGCCGTACGCGTGCTGCCCTACGTGCGCGACCTGCCCCAGGCGCGGAGCGCGTCGGTGCCGGGCAGCGGGTCGCCGCTGCGCGTCGCCGCCGACGTGGTCGAGAGGGTGCTCGGCGGTGCCGCCTCGGTCCGGCGCCGGCTGGAGCGCGCCGACCTCGACCTGACCGTCCACGAGTTCCGGGTGCGGCAGGTGGTCTGGGGCGTGCTCGGCTTCGCGGGCGCCGCCGCGCTCGGGGTGCTGCGGATGCTGACCGCGCCGGCGTCGTCGGCCCTCACCTGGCTGCTGGTCTGCGCGATCGCGTTCGCCTCCGGCGTGCTGGCCCGCGACACCTGGCTGACCAGCCAGGTCCGCGCGCGGGAGCGCCGCATCCTGGCGGAGTTCCCGACCGTCGCCGAGTTGCTCGCGCTGTCGGTGGCGGCCGGGGAGGGGCCGGTGGCCGCGCTCGACCGGGTCGTACGCCGCAGCGCCGGCGACCTCTCCCGCGACCTCGCCCGCGTGCTGGCCGACATCCGCACCGGCGAGCCGGTCGGCGCGGTGTTCGACCGGATGGCCGCGGCGACCGGGCTGCCGATCGTGGCGCGGTTCGCCCAGGGCGTCGCGGTCGCCGTCGAGCGCGGCACCCCGCTGGCCGACGTACTCCACGCGCAGGCTGCCGACGTCCGCGAGGCGGGCCGGCGCGAGCTGATCGAGACGGCCGCCCGCAAGGAGGTCTTCATGATGGTCCCGGTGGTGTTCCTGGTGCTGCCGGTGACCGTGCTCTTCGCGTTCTGGCCGGGCGTCGTCGGCCTGAGCCTGACCGCTCCCTGAGGAGGAGACGATGGAACACCTGACCCTGACGATGGCCCGCATCTGGCTGGCGCTGACCGCGCCGCGGGTCCGCGACGAGCGCGGCGACGTGCCCGGCTGGGTGATGATCACGGTGATGACGGCCGGCCTGGTCGTCGTCATCACCGCGGTCGCCCGGCCCCAGCTCAAGGAGATGCTGGACTCCGCGCTCTCCTCGGTGAGATGAGTGCCCGCGACGAGCGTGGGTCGGCGGTCGTCGACTTCGTGCTCGTCCTCGTGGTGCTGATCCCGCTCGTCCTCGGCATCCTCCAGGTCGCGCTCGTGCTGCACGTGCGCAACACCCTCGCGTCCGCGGCCGCCGAGGGCGCGCGGTACGCCGCCACGCTCGGTCGCGGCCCGGCCGACGGCGTCGCGCGGACCCGGAGCCAGATCGACGGCGCCGTCTCGGGGCGGTTCGCCCGGGACATCGAGGCGCGTCCGGCGACCGTCGGCGGCGCGCCCGGGGTCGAGGTCGTCGTGCGCGCGAGCGTGCCGGCGCTCGGCCTCGGCGGGCCCGGTATCGAGCTCACCGTCACCGGCCGTGCGGTGGCGGAGCAGCGGCCATGAGTCGGCGCCGGACGAGGCGGCGCGACGAGGCCGGCAGCGCGCTGATCGAGCTCACCTGGCTCGGCATCCTGCTGCTCGTCCCGCTGCTGTGGATCGTGGTCTCGGTCTTCCAGGTCCAAAACGGCGCATTTGCGGTCAGTGGCGCCGCCCGGGCCGCCGGCCGCGCCTACGCGCTGGCCCCGAGCGACGCCGAGGGCCGGGCCCGGGCCGAGGCCGCGGCGCGGCAGGCGCTCGCCGACCAGGGCGTCGACGAGCCGGTCGACGTGCGGATCACCTGCTCGCCGTACCCCCGCGACTGCCACAGCGGTACGTCGGTGGTCACGGTCCGTGTCGCCTCGCGGGTCGACCTCCCGCTGCTGCCGGACTTCCTCGGCGGCGGCGCCCCGAGCTTCGCGCTCGACGCGACCCACACGGTGCCGATCGGCCAGTTCCAGGAGATCGACCAGTTCCAGGAGGTGTCCGGTGCGACCGCAGAGGAGTGAGGACGGTCAGGCGACGATCCTCATCGTCGGCTTCGCGTTCGTGCTGCTGATGGCGATCGCGCTGGTGGTCGACGCGTCCGCGGCGTACCTCCAGCGGCAGGGACTCGCCACCGTCGCCGACGGGGCCGCCCTGCGCGGGGCCGACCTCGGCGCGAGCGGCCGCGAGGTCTACACCGGCGGCGTGCCCGAGGACCGGCTCGACCTGACCGTCGACACGGTCCGGCGGGCGGTGCGGGAGCACCTGGTCGCGACCGGCGCCTATGCGGCGTACCCCGGCCTCACCTTCGCCGTCGACGTCGACCCCGCCGCCGACACCGTGACCGTGCGCGTCGAGGCGCCCCTCGACCTGCCGCTCACCGTGCCGGGGTCGCCCGGCGTCGCCACCATCGGTGCGACCGGGTCGGCGGTCGTGGTCGCAGAGCGCTGACCGCTCGGGTCGTCCGCCTGAGGGCGGCGCATTGCCCCGCGAGAGGCGGACGACCCGAGCGCCGTCAGTAGCCCAGCCCCATCACGAACCCGATGTCCGCGTAGCCCTGGCCGGCGAGGCTCTTCCAGTCGCGGCCGCCGAGGACGACGGTGTCGGCGTCGCCGTCGACGTCGTAGAGCCAGGGGTCGGCGATCATGCCGTCGAGGTCGACCCGCTCGCCGGTGGTGGCGTCGAGGAAGTTCTTCGGGGAGGCGTCCGCCCAGACCAGGTCGGGGCCGATCGCGACGGCGCGCTGCCGCCAGTCGGTGCCGCCCATGACCACCGGGTCGAACCGCTCGCTCTTGGTCGACCGCCCGTCCAGCCTCACCAGGCCGGGGCGGTCCTGGTCGAGGCCCTGGTGGACCTTCGTGAACAGGCCGCTGGCGTAGATCGCGTCGCCCCACACCGAGACGTCGTTGACCGGGCCGTCGATGCGCGGGTCGAAGTACGCCCGGCGCTGACCGGTCCGCGGGTCGAGCCGGAGCAGGGCGGTGTTGCGCGGGCCGCCGTTCGGCGCGGTCCGCTTGAAGCTGCCCGCGACCAGCAGGTCGCCGTCCACGACGTCCAGGTTGGTGATGTAGCCCCGGAGCGGGACCTTGAAGGACCAGGCCTTCGCGCCGTTCGGCCGGTAGACGGTGATCCGGTTCGACGGGAACCTCACGTCGTCCCGGAGCCGCTGCGCGACGACCAGCCGGCTGCCCAGCACCGTCAGGCCGGTGAGGTCCTCGACCTTCGTGAGGGTGCGCTTCGGGTCCGCCGCCCCGGTCTTCGGGTCGAAGGCGCGGATGGTGTCCGTGCTGGGCCGGTAGTACGGCATCCGGGAGTCGTAGCCCAGGAAGTGCCTCGGGGCGACGTAGAGCGCGTTCGGCGCGACCGTCAGCTCCCCGTAGGCCCGCTGCGCCTGCGCCCGGAAGCCCCGCACCGGCTCCAGGGTCTCGGCGTCGAGCGCCGCGAGGCCGCGGGTGCGCTGCGGGTCGCGGAGATAGAAGTGGCCGCCGACGTAGACCGCCCCGCCGGAGACCTCGACGGTGTTCACCTGCTCGTGGAAGGAGGGTACGTCGACGTCGAGCGCCGCACCGGTCGCGGCGTCGAGCACCGCCAGGTTGCCCCGCTCGCCGCCGGCGGACGCGAACGCACCACCCACCCAGAGCCGGTCGCCGTCGAGGGCGAGGTCGTACACGCCACCCGGCGCGCCGAAGGACCCGGTGCCTCCGGAGACCCGCGCGTCGAACGACGCGACCTTCGCGCCGGTCTCGGGGTCGACCGCGATCAGCTTGCTCGACCCGTCGGTGCCGTCGGTGCCGACGTAGAGCCGGCCGCCGGCCAGCAGCAGCGCGTGCACGGTGCCGTCGACGACCGCGTCCGCGAACCCGTCGACCGGCTCGCCGCTCTCCGCGTCGATGGCCCTGAGCCCGTCCTCGCCGACGTAGACGACCCCGTCGCCCAGCGCCAGGGCGCGCACGTCCTGGCCGAACGCGGTCGAGATGCGCGCCGCCCCGGTGCCCTTGTCGAGCGCGCTCACGGTGTCCGCCGAGGCGACCCACAGGCTGTCCGCGTCGACCGCGAGCTCGGCGACCCGCCGGGGGACGTCGGCGGTGAAGGCGAGCACGGCGCCGCTGGTCGCCGAGACGGCGGCGAGGTTCGTGCGGGCGGCGCCGTTGACGTCGTCGAACAGGCCGCCGATGTAGAGGGTGTCGCCGTCGCGGACGATCGCGCTCACCAGGCCGTCGGCGCCGACGCCGACCTCGAACGCCGGGTCGACCGAGCCGTCCGCGAGCACGTGCACGACCCCGCCGCGGGCGTCGCCGGCGACGTACCAGCCCCCGCTGCCGTCCGCGAGCGCCACCGACACCTGGCCGTCGCCGAACACCGGCGCCGGGCGGTCCGCGCCGGTCGCGCCGTCGAGGATCCGGCCGGGCCCGCTGTAGCGGCCGATCTCGGTGAACGCGCCGTAGGCGTAGACGGTGTCGCCTGCCTGCTCCACGTCGAGGACCGCGCCGTCGCCGACCACGGAGCTCTCGGGCAGCTGCTCGAGGAAGACCGACGGCGGGTTCCCGCTCCGCTCCGCGGCGGGGCGCTCGGGCGCCATCGCGACGGCGCTGGAGGCGCCGGTGCCGAGGGCGAGCGCGAGGAGGACGGCGGCGAGGATCGACAGTCGGGGGGACATGGCTCAGGACCGTAGAACCGGGAGGAGCGGCCGCGGGGCGTTACGGTGGGAGAAGGTCCGACGGTCTAGCCCAATCCGCCCCACCTTGGAGGAGACGTGAAGACCCTGGCGATCCTCGCGACGCTGGTCGCGACGGCAGCGCTCTGGCTGGTGCCCGCGCAGGCCCAGACCCCCGAGGCGACGTACCAGCAGCAGATCTTCGCCTCGACCAACCAGCAGCGCGAGAAGCGCGACCGGGTGGGGTTCCGCCACCAGGCGTGCGTGCAGAGGTACGCCGTCCGCCAGGCCAAGCGGATGGCGCGGCAGCAGCGGATGTTCCACCAGGACCTCGGCCGCGTCCTGCGCGAGTGCGGGCTGAGCAGGGCCGGCGAGAACGTCGCCTACGGCTACCCGAGCGGCCGGGTGCTGGTGAACCAGGGCTGGATGAGGTCCGCCGGGCACCGCCGCAACATCCTCAACCGCGACTTCCGGCTGCTCGGCACCGGCGCGGCGCGGAGCGCGGACGGCACCTGGTACGCCGTCCAGGTGTTCGGGCGCCGCTAGCGGCGCCGAGGCGTCGTACTGCCCGCCCACGCCCGGGGATCCGGGGAGTGGTCGCCTCGTGGTGTCGCTGCCGATCACGGCTGCGAGCCAATAGGCTGGCGACCGTGCCCGTCCGCGTCCTCCTGGTGGACGACGTCGTCGAGGTACGCCGGCTGGTCCGCACCTCGCTCCGTTTCCGGGGCGGGTTCGAGGTCGTGGGCGAGGCCGCCGACGGTGCTGACGCCGTTCGGCTGGCCGAGCAGTTGCGTCCCGACGTCGTCGTGCTGGACCTCGGCCTGCCCGACCTCGCCGGGCGGGAGGTGCTCTCCCGCCTGCGCGAGCACGCACCGCGGTCGAAGGTCGTGGTGTTCTCCGGCCTCGAGACCGCCGACCGCGCGTGGATCAGGGACCACTCCGAGGGCTTCGTCCTCAAGGACTCCGACCTCGGCTGCCTCGTCGACCTGCTGGAGTCGGTCGGTCGCCGCAGCGACGTCCGGGCCGAGATCGAGTTGCCGGACGACCTCAGCAGCGTCGCGGACGCCCGGCGGTTCGTGAGGCAGCGACTGCGCGAGTGGGGCATCGGCGAGCCGGTCGACGACGCGCTGCTGGTGGTCAGCGAGCTGGCCGCCAACGCGCTCACCCACGCGCACTCGTCGTACTCCATCCGGCTCTCGGCGACCTCGCGGGTGCTGCGGATCGAGGTCGACGACGCCGGTGCCGGCACCCCCGAGCCGCAGCCGCTGACCGACGACGGCGAGCACGGCCGCGGGCTGCACCTGGTCGACGCGCTGGCCGTGTCGTGGGGCATGGAGTCCGCCGTGAGCGGCGGCAAGCGGGTCTGGGCGGAGCTGGCGCTGCCGGTCGTCGCGGCCGCCGAGTAGGTCCCCTCCCGGCTGACCCGTAACCTTGGTCCTTGTGGCAGGACCGGACTACGACGTAGAGCTCAAGCAGCTCCAGGCGACGATGCGCACCATCGAGCAGGTGCTCGACCTGGACGCGATGCGCGCCGAGATCGCCGACCTCGGCGAGCAGGTCGCCGCGCCCGACCTCTGGGACGACCAGGCCAACGCCACCCGCGTGACCGGCCGGCTCTCGGCCCTCCAGGGCGAGCTCGAGCGGTTCACCGACCTGCAGGGCCGGGTCGAGGACCTCGGCGTCCTCGTCGAGCTCGCCCAGGAGGAGAGCGACCCCGACTCGCTCACCGAGGCAGAGGCCGAGCTGGCCCGCCTGAAGAAGTCGGTCGAGGCGCTCGAGGTCCGCACGCTGCTCTCGGGTGAGTACGACGAGCGCGAGGCGATCGTGACCATCCGCTCCGGCGCCGGCGGCGTGGACGCGGCCGACTTCGCCGAGATGCTGATGCGGATGTACACGCGCTGGGCCGAGCAGCACAAGTACTCCGTCGAGGTCTTCGACGTCTCCTACGCCGAGGAGGCCGGCATCAAGTCGGCCGAGTTCGCGATCCACGCGCCGTACGCCTACGGCACACTGTCGGTCGAGGCCGGCACCCACCGCCTGGTCCGCATCTCGCCGTTCGACAACCAGGGCCGCCGGCAGACGTCGTTCGCCGCCGTCGAGGTCGTGCCGGTGCTCGAGCAGACCGACGAGATCGAGGTCGACGAGAACGACGTCCGCGTCGACGTCTTCCGATCCGGCGGCCCGGGCGGCCAGTCGGTCAACACCACGGACTCCGCCGTCCGCCTGACCCACCTCCCGACCGGCATCGTGGTCAGCTGCCAGAACGAGAAGTCGCAGCTGCAGAACAAGGCCTCGGCGATGGTCGTCCTCAAGGCCAAGCTGCTCGCGAAGGCGAAGGCCGAGGAGGCCGCGCTGAAGAAGGACCTCAAGGGCGACGTCGCCGCGGCCTGGGGCGACCAGATGCGCAACTACGTGCTGAACCCGTACCAGATGGTCAAGGACCTGCGGACCGGCTTCGAGGTCGGCAACCCGCAGGCGGTCTTCGACGGCGACGTCGACGACTTCATCGAGGCCGGCATCCGCTGGCGCCGCGGCGCCGAGAAGTCCGCCGACCCCCACTGATCAGCGACGCCGACTCGGCGCAAGTTGCCCGCGCAGGGGCGCTGAGTCGGCGCAAGTTGCCCGCCGGGAGGCGTCGAGTCGGCGTAAGTTGCCCAGGGCGTGGGCAAGATGCGCCGAGTCGCGCCTTGTGGGCGGGCAAGACGCGCCGAGTCGCGCCTCGATGGGCACCCAGAACGTGTTCTAGGGTCGGGGCATGCGGCGCGACCACTGGAGGCGGTACAACGACCGGCTCGATCCCCAGAAGGACTTCGTCGAGATCTACGCGAAGGTCGTCGGCCACGAGTTCCCCTGGGACATGAACCAGGCGCTCGGGTTCGCGCTGTTCCGCACCTACGCCGTGCCCGGCATCGGGCGCCTCCTCGACCAGACCGGGGAGTTCACCCAGCGTCCCCAGAAGCGGTACGACGACACCGCGCTGCTGCTCGAGCCGCCGAACCGGCTCGGGTTCGAGGACCCCGAGGCCAGGGCCGCGATCCGGCGGATCAACCAGATGCACCGGGCCTACGGCATCCCCGACCACGAGTTCCGCTACGTGCTGAGCACGTTCGTCGTCGTACCCAAGCGCTGGCTCGATGAGTTCGGCAAGCGCCCGCTGACGCCCATCGAGCTCGAGGCGAGCGTGCAGTACTACCGCACCCTCGGCCGCCACATGGGCATCAGGGACGTCCCGGAGACCTACGCAGGCTTCGCGGAGCTGATGGACTCCTACGAGGCTGAGCACTTCGGGTACGACGAGGGCGGCCGGCGGGTCGCCGACGCCACGCTCGCGCTCATGGTCGGCTTCCAGCCGCGGATCGCCCGGCCGGTGATGGGCGTCTTCAGCCGGTCGCTGATGGACCCGCCGCTGCGCCGTGCCTTCCGGTACGACGATCCGCCGGCTCTCGTCGAGAGGGCCTCGCGCGGGGCGCTGAGGGCGCGCGGCCGGCTGCTGCGGCTCTTCCCGGCGCGCCGGAACCCGAAGCTGATCGAGGACCTGCCCCAGATCCGCAGCTACCCCGACGGCTACGAGGTCGAGCGGCTCGGCACCTGGCCGGTGCCGGGGCAGCACGGCTGCCCGGTCCGGCACGGGGAGCAGGTCGGTGGCTGAGCCCGGAGGTCAGGCCGTCGCCGCCTGGGCGACCGCCACGCGGGCCAGACCCGGGAGACCTCACGTCCCCGATCCTCTCAGGTAGGGCGTCTAGGCTCGACTCCCGTGATCCGGTTCGAGAAGGTCGTCAAGACGTACCCCGGCCAGGCGCACGCCGCGCTCGACCAGGTGTCCGTCGACGTGGAGAAGGGCGAGTTCGTCTTCCTCGTCGGTACGTCGGGGTCGGGCAAGTCCACCTTCCTGCGGCTGGTGCTCCGCGAGTACCGCCCCAGCTCCGGCCGCGTCTACGTCGCCGGCAAGGAGGTCAACCGGCTCGCCGGCTGGAAGGTCCCGCGGCTGCGGCGCCAGATCGGCACCGTGTTCCAGGACTTCCGGCTGCTGCCGAACAAGACCGTCGGCGAGAACGTCGGGTTCGCGCTCCAGGTGATCGGCCGCTCCCGCGGCGAGATCGCCCGGCTGGTCCCCGAGACGCTCGAGCTGGTCGGCCTGGAGGGGAAGGGCGACCGGATGCCCGACGAGCTCTCCGGTGGCGAGCAGCAGCGGGTCGGGATCGCCCGGGCGTACGTGAACCGGCCGATGATCCTCATCGCGGACGAGCCGACCGGCAACCTCGACCCGACCACCTCGGTCGGGATCATGAAGCTGCTGGACCGCATCAACCGCACCGGCACCACCGTCGTGATGGCCACCCACGACGCCGGGGTCGTCGACCAGATGCGCAAGCGCGTCATCGAGCTCGAGGACGGCCGGGTCGTGCGCGACCAGGCCCAGGGCATCTACGGCCACTGACCCGCCACCGAGAACAAGGACTCCCACGCACCCATGCAGCTTCGCTACGTCTTCTCCGAGCTCGGCCAGGGCCTGCGCCGCAACCTGTCGATGCACCTCGCGGTCGTCCTGACGCTCTTCGTCTCCCTGACGCTGGTCGGCTTCGGCGTACTCCTGCGCGAGCAGTCGATCAAGGCCAGCGATCAGTGGGGCTCCGAGCTCCAGATCACCGCCTTCCTCTGCAAGGACCGCGACGACAACCCCGCCTGCACCGGCGAGGTCACCCAGGCGCAGAAGGACGCGCTGGCCACGGTCATCGAGGACAGCCCCGAGGTCGCGGGCTACCGGTTCGAGACCAAGGCGGAGGCGTTCGAGAAGGTCAAGGAGCTCCTCGGGCCCGAGAAGTTCGAGGGCTCGAACCCAGCCGCGACCGTCGACGACATGCCCGAGTCGGTGTGGATCACGCTCGAGAACCCCGACGAGTACCAGGGCATCACCAGCGCGATCGTGGGGTTGGACGGCGTCTCCAGCATCCGCGACCAGCGCGACGTGGTCGGGCCGCTCCTGCGGAGCATGGACTTCCTCCAGAAGGGCTCCTTCTACGTCGCCATCGTGCTCATCGTCGCGGCGCTGCTGCTGGTCGGGAACACGATCCGGCTGGCGGCGTTCGCCCGCCGTCGCGAGATCGGCATCATGCGCCTGGTCGGCGCCTCGACCCTCTACATCGCGCTGCCGTTCCTCATGGAGGCCCTGGTGACCGCGGCGGTGGCGGCCGTGCTCTCCGGCGGGGCCCTGACGGCGGCGATGTACTTCGGCGTCGAGCAGCGGCTGCGGGAGTCGCTGGGCTTCATCCCGTGGATCGACTGGCCCAACTTCATGAGCTCGCTGGTGGTGGTCGCGGTGCTTGCGCCGGTCCTCACGCTGCTGCCGACACTCGTGTTGACGCGCAAATACCTCAAAGTCTGACTCGCGCGGGTTACCGTCGTCGCGTTCACTTCCCCGAACACGAAGGCTGACCGGTGCGTCTCTTCCCCCGTGCCGCACGCCCTCGCCTTGCGGCGACCACTCTGGTCTGCGCGCTGGCGGCGGGCGGGCTCGCCGTACCCCTCGCGAACGCGGACCCTCGCGACGACAAGCTCGAGGACCGTCAGCAGCAGGCGCAGCAGCAGGTGCGCCGGGCCCAGCGCGACCTCGACGAGTCCAGCTCGCGGGTACGCCGCGCGCAGGCCGCCGTCGAGCGGTCGGTGCGGCAGCTCGACGCCGCGCGCGCCGACTACCGCTCGGCCAGCACCCGGCTCGCGGCGGCGCGGGTCCGCGACCGGCAGATGCAGGCGAAGCTCGACGCCGCCGAGGAGCGCCTCACCCGGGCGCAGGACGACCTCGCGCAGGGCCAGGCCGACCTCGAGGCGCAGCGGCAGTTCCTCACCGACACGGTCACCGACATCTACGAGGGCGGCGACCCGTCCCTCCTCGCCTTCGCCACCCTGCTCGAGTCGGAGACCACCACCGACCTGACCCGGCAGCAGGCGCTCAACGACGTGATCGTCGGGCGCGAGGCCCGGGCCTACGACGACCTCCGGGCCGCCGAGGTGCTGCTGCAGGTCCGCGAGAACGAGGTGCAGAGCGCGCGCGACGACGTCGCGGCCCAGCGCCGGTCCGCGGCCGAGAACCTGGCCACCATGCAGGCGCTGCTCCGGGAGACCGAGGACGCCAAGGAGCGGGTGCGCGCCTCGGTCGGTCAGAAGCGCGACGCCCGCGCGAAGGCGGTGCAGGCCCGCCAGGACGACCAGCGCGAGCTGGCCGCCGCGAAGGCCCGCGAGAACCGCATCAAGCAGCAGATCCTGGCGGCGTCCCAGCGCGCCAAGGGCGGCTACCGCGGCCCCACGAACGGCCTGCTGACGCCGCCGGTGCCCGGGTACGTCACCTCGCCGTTCGGCTATCGCATCCACCCGATCTACAAGTACTGGGGCCTCCACAACGGCACCGACTTCGGGGTCTCCTGCGGCGAGGGACTGCGCGCCGCCGGGACCGGCACCGTGATCGCGAAGTACTACTCCTCGGTCTACGGCAACCGGCTCTTCGTCAGCCTCGGCCAGATCAACGGCAAGAACGTCACCGTCGTCTACAACCACGCCGCCGGCTACCGGGTGAACGTCGGCGACCGCGTCCAGCAGGGCGACGTCGTCGGCTACGTCGGCAACACCGGCTGGTCCACCGGCTGCCACCTCCACTTCATCGTCATGGTCGACGGCACGGAGGTCGACCCGATGAACTGGCTGTCCTGACGCCGACTCGGCGCAGTCTCACACCCCCGTACGCCGAGACGGCGCAGTCTCAGCTGAGACTGCGCCGACTCGGCGTTAACGGCTTGCCGGGAACTGGGAGAATGGCGAGATGGCCAGGGAGCAGGGGCGCAAGCTGATCGCGCAGAACAAGAAGGCGCGGCACGACTACCACATCGAGGACACCTACGAGGCCGGCCTGGTCCTCCAGGGCACCGAGGTGAAGTCGCTGCGCCAGGGTCGTGCGTCGCTCGTCGACGGGTTCGTCGACATCGAGGGCCACGAGGCCTGGCTGCACGGCGTGCACATCCCCGAGTACTCCCAGGGCACCTGGACCAACCATGCCGCCCGCCGCAAGCGCAAGCTCCTCCTCAACCGCGAGGAGATCGACAAGATCGAGCGCCGCGTCAACGAGAAGGGCCTGACCGTCGTACCCCTGTCGCTGTACTTCAAGGACGGCCGGGCGAAGGTCGAGATCGCGCTCGCCAAGGGCAAGAAGTCGTGGGACAAGCGCCACGCCCTCGCCGAGCGGCAGGCCGACCGCGAGACCGAGCAGGCGATCGGCCGCCGGCTCAAGGGCATGCGCGACTGATCTGACCTTGGCCGCGATCCCCGGCGAGGACTGACTCCTCGGTCATACTCCTCCCATGGACCACTGGGCGCAGCTGGCAGCCGAGCGACGCTCCCTCGCCGACCTCCTCGACACACTCACGCCCGAGCAGTGGGCGGCCCCGAGCCTGTGCGGCGCCTGGACGGTCAAGGAGGTCGCCGTGCACCTCACCGTCGGCCCGTCGACCTCGATCCCCGTCTTCCTCGGCGCGATGCTGCGCGGACGCGGCAGCTTCGACCACGCCAACGAGCTCCTGGTCGACCGGCGCTCCGGCGCGGACCCGGCGCAGGTGTCGGCGTGGCTGCGGGAGTACGCCGAGCATCGGTTCACCCCGCCGGGGATGGACTGGCGGGCGCCCTTCACCGACCTCCGCGTCCACACCCAGGACATCGTCGTACCCCTCGGGCTGGACGCCGGTGTCCGGGCCGAGCCGTGGCGCCCGGTCCTCGACTTCCTCGTCTCGCCCACCGCCCGGCGGGCGTTCGTGCCGAGGGGTCGGCCCTCGGTGACGTGGTCGGCGACCGGGCTCGGCTGGACCGCGGGAGAGGGACCGGCGGTGACCGGGCCTCCGGCCGCGGTGGCGACCGCCGCCTGTGGCCGCCCCGCCCTCCTGGACCGGCTCGAGGGGGAGGGCGTGGCGGCGCTGCGGTCCTGGCTCGGGAATCCCTGATGCCCTGTTGGGCTGCCACCCGTAGACTGGAGGCACAACTCAAGAGGGGCTGATCGGTTTCGACTTGGGACGTTAGTTCCAGGGGAAGCGGGTCGAGAAGCCAGCGTCATCTCGTAAACGTTCGCTGGAAACCTATAACTGCCAACGCTAAGCGCAGTTCCTTCGCTCTCGCCGCCTGAGCGGTGATCGAAGCGTCAGACCGGGCATCCGTCTCCGTCCCGGACCCTGGCGTCATCTAGGAGACTTGCTGCTCACTCCGTGTCGCGGAGGGTGAGCGGGACTCTTCCGTGACTGAGCCTGTCGGGGACGTGTCCGTGCGAGCCCCGGGGCCGAGAAAGGCGCCAGCACGGACTGCACCCGGAGAAGACCTGGATCGACGCTCGAGGACGCGGGTTCGATTCCCGCCAGCTCCACGGTGTGATGTCTCAGGACATCCCGGAGGTCCGAACCCATGAGGTGTGGGTTCGGACCTCTTTGGTTTCA
>NZ_BAAGRO010000029.1:0-42909 GCF_054782915.1 Nocardioides hungaricus
CAGGAACGGCGTGTTCTCACTCCAAGGCGCGCTCAACCACCCACGGATGCGTCACAAGAGCCAAAAATATGCAGAACGGCGGTGCGGTGAGTGTGGTTCGACGCCTAGCGTCATCGCAACGGCGATCGCCACCTCTGGCGGCGCCGACGACGTTTCCGCCGGTTCATCCGCGAGGACCCACGATGACCCAACTTGCCGCAGCCCCTGCCGTCACGGCGACGCCACTCGACGACGCGCAGGCCCAGCTCGCAGATGCTGTCGAGTTCCTCGGCTACAGCCAGGGCATCCACCGGATGCTTGCCACACCGCGCCGGGAGATCACGGTCAGCATCCCGCTTCGCCGCGACGACGGGAGCGTCGAGCTGTTCACGGGTCATCGCGTCCAGCACAACTTCTCGAGGGGGCCGGCCAAGGGCGGGCTGCGGTTCAGCCCGGACGTGTCCCTGGACGAGGTTCGCGCGCTCGCGATGTGGATGACCTGGAAGTGCGCGCTGGCGGACGTCCCGTACGGTGGCGCCAAGGGAGGTGTCTGCATCTACCCGCAGGAGTACTCGGTGACCGAGCTGGAGCGCGTTACCCGCCGCTACACGAGCGAGATCTCGCCCATCCTGGGACCGACGCGCGACATTCCCGCTCCCGACATCGGCACCGATGAGCAGACCATGGCTTGGCTCATGGACACCTACTCGGTGGGCAAGGGCTACACGGTTCTCGGCGTCGCCACCGGCAAGCCGCTGAGCCTCGGTGGATCCCAGGGACGAGCCAGCGCAACCTCTCGCGGCGTGGTCCACGTGGCCCTCGCGGCAATGACGAGCCGTGGACTCGATCTCGAGACCTCGACCGCCGCCGTCCAAGGGTTCGGGAAGGTCGGTCGCGGCGCAGCACGGTTCCTCGCCGAGGCCGGCGTACGCGTGGTCGCCGTCAGTGACCAGTACGGCGCGGTCCACTCCGGTAGCGGCCTCGACATGGCCGCCCTGGAGAGGTTCGTCGACGACAACGGGACGGTCGCCGGGTTCCCGTTGGCGGACGCCACGTCGAACGAGGAACTCCTCGAACTCGACGTCGACGTGCTGGTACCTGCGGCAGTCGAGTCGGTGATCAACTCCGCCAACGCGAGTCGAGTTCGTGCGCGCATCGTGGTGGAGGGCGCGAACGGCCCGACCACCGCCGATGCCGACCAGATCCTCCAGGCGAACGGCACCCTGGTCGTACCCGACATCCTGGCGAACGCCGGCGGCGTGATCGTGTCGTACTTCGAGTGGGTGCAGGCGAACCAGTCGTACTGGTGGTCCGAGGCCGAGGTGGAGTCGCGTCTGGCGGAGCGCATGACCGACGTCTGGAGCCGGGTCGGCGAGTTCGCATCGGGCCGGGGTCTGTCGCTTCGCAGGGCCGCGACCTCTCTGGCCGTCGAGAGGGTCGCTCAGGCTCACCTCCAGCGCGGGCTCTACCCGTGATGGGGCGCGCTCTCGCGGGATTCAACCGAATCCCGCATGGCGATCGGCGCAAGGCGATGGTCCCGCCGCGGTCGCTGCTCGCCGTACCCGCGAGCAAGCCCCGACTCCTCGAGTCCGCGCTGCGCCGGCCGGTCGCGGCGCTGATGGTGGATCTCGAAGACGGTGTCGCGCCGGCCGACAAGGACACTGCTCGCACCCTGGCGCTCGAATTCGTCAAGGTCGAGTCCGGGCGGGCCCCGCTGACGGTACGCATCAACGACCCCCTCACCGGGGTTGGCCGGCGCGACCTGCGAGCGTTTCTCGCCGATGGGCTGGACCTCGCAGCCGTCGTCGTCCCGAAGAGCACCGCAGCCTCGATCGCCTCGGTCGCCGGCCTCGTCACGTGCCCGTTGATCGCGTTGGTCGAGACCGCGCAGGGCGTCGAAGAGGCCCGCGACATCGCCGTCCACCCCGCCGTGGTGGGTCTGATGTTCGGAACGGTCGACTATGTCGCCGATCTCAGCTCTGCGGGGGGCTGGCACGTCGGTGACCTGACCTGGGCGAGCAGTCGCATCGTCAACGCCGCAGCCAGCGGTCGGGCGTGGGCCCTGGCGGGCCCCAGCACGTCACTCGAGGACGGGGACGAGCTCGCTCGAGAAGTCCTCCGCGACCGCAGCCTGGGATTCGCCGGCAAGCTGTGCATCCACCCTGGCCAACTCGACCGGGTCAACTCGGCGTTCGGGCCGTCGGACGAGCAGGTCGCATGGGCCGAGCGCGTCCTGGAGTCGATCGGCGATGTCGACGCGGGTGCCGTGCGCGTGGACGGGCACATGGTCGACAAGCCCGTAGTCGATCGGGCGCGCACCATCCTCGCCGCCAACGGCCAGGATCGGAGCGTTTCCGAGTGAGACTCGATGGACCTCTTGCCGATGACTTCACCATCGGTCAGCCTCTCGAGGTTGCGCCGTCGATCACCATCGACGAGGGATTGGCCGCTGCCTACCAGGGCATCACCGGGGACTCGATGCGACTGCCGCTGAGCGCCGTGGATTCCGCCGCCGTCACGGCTCGCTTGCGTCGACTGGCGAACCCGGGCCTGGTTCTCCAGGTCGCGATCGGGCAGTCGACCGTCGCGACACGGCGGGTGATCGCCAATCTCTTCTACCGAGACGTGGCGCTCCACCGCCAAGTGCATCTCGGCGACACCCTCACCACCAGGGTGACCCCCGCAGCCCTCGAGCTGACGAAGGCCGGCCCTCGCGCACGGCGCGGCAAGGTGCTGCTCCGGATGGAGACGGTGGATCAGGACGACCGGACAGTTGCGCAGTTCTCACGACTCGCCCTGATCCCGTGCCGTGACCCGGATCAGGTCGTCGAGGCGGGGACCGTAGGAGCTGCGGAAGCCGATCGACCCCTGTGGGAGTACCTCCGGTTCGTGCCGTCGAGCTGGGACTTCTCGTTGTTCCCAACGACCTACCCCGGCCGGAACGGCGCGACCCGGGACCCGCTCTCCGACACGGTGAGCAGCGCGTTGGAGCTGGTTCGGCTGACCCAGAACCAGGCCGCCGCGCACCGGGACTCGGGCCTCGGGATCGACGGTCGGCGTCTCGTGTACGGCGGTCACGCCATCGGACTGGCCCAAGCCTCGTTGGCCCGCCTGGTGCCGGGTCTCATCACCGTCCTGGGGTGGCGCAGCTGTGACCACCTCTCACCCGTCTTCGAAGGCGACACCCTCGACTTCTCCGTCGAGGAGGTCGACCGCCACCCCGTCGACGAGCACGCGTCCGTCATCGGGTTCCAGGTGGTCGTCGCCGCACGGGCATCGACCGCCAACGCCCGCGCCCTCCCCGCCGATGTCCTGGACTGGCGCCCCGTCGTCCTCGTCAAGACCGCACGCAACGACGTCCAGGAAGCAGACTGATGAGTGGACTCCGACTCCTCGAAGGCATCCGCGTCGTCTCGCTCGAGCAGTTCATCGCCGGACCCCACTGCACCGCGATCTTGGCTGACGCCGGCGCCGAGGTGATCAAGGTGGAGCGACCCGGTGCCGGCGACCCCAGGCGTACCTATGAGCCGCGGCTCGGGCCCGCGGACGACTACGTCTCCGGTGGATTCGCGTCCTACAACCGCGGCAAGCGCTCCGTCGAGCTGGACCTCGGAAGCCCGGACGACAAGACCATCCTCCGGGAGCTCCTCGCGACCGCGGACGCATTCGTCTGCAACAACCGCCCAGGCTCCCTGGAGCGCATGGGCTTCGGCGTCGAGACGCTCCGAGAGGAGTTCCCCAGCCTGATCATCTGCGAGATCTCGGGCTTCGGAGTGTCCGGCGGACCGTACGCCGAATGGCCCGCTTTCGACTCCGTGATCCAGGCAATGAGCGGACTCAGCAGCCTCATCGGGCCCACCGCCGACGGGCCGCCCGATCTCGCCCCGATGGGCACGATGGACCTCCTGGCCGGCATCCACGCCGCCCTCGGGATCCTTGCTGCACTGGTCCAGCGAGGCCGCACCGGGCAGGGCACGCACATCGACGCAGCGATGTACGACATCGGCGCCGCCTTCCTCGAGCGCCCACTGACGCTCCACGAGTTCACGGGCGAAGTCCCCACCCGCGGCATCGACCGCTTCAGTCCGGTCGGGGCCTTCCGCGCCGGCGATGGTGGCTGGATCTCGATCGTCATCCCGACCGACGAGATGTGGTCGCGTTGCTGCGCCGCCATGGGTCGGCCCGAACTCGTGTCCGACCCGGCTCTGGACACCGTGCTCAAACGAGCAGACCGCATGAAGGACCTCGTCGTTCCCGCATTCGAGTCGTGGGCGGCCGACAAGACTCGCGAGCAGGCCGTCGAGGCGCTCCGACGCGCCGGGCAGCCTTCCGGGATCGTGCAGACCGTCGACGAGGTCCGCAACTGTCCCCATCTCGCACATCGTGGCCTCTTCGCGCCGATGGTCGACGACCGCCTCGAGCGGCCGGCCGGCACGTACCCAGCCCTCCCGCATCTCCCGCTGCTCTTCGACGGCCGAGCCGCCGAGCCGGGACTCGTGCCACGCCTTGGCGCTGACAACGAACTGCGAGACACCGCCCGAGACGAAGGGACGTCATGACTGCCAATCCCACAGGCGCGCCAGTAGTGACCGCCACGGACCTCTACATCGGTGGCAACTGGCTGCCGAGCACCTCCGGCGATCGGTTCGACGTCGAGGACCCGGCCACGGGAGAGGTGCTGGCGACGGTCGCCAACGCCACGGTCGAGGACGGCCGGGCGGCAGCTGCCGCAGCACAGGACGCCGCCGAGGACTGGCGCCGGGCTGCTCCCCGAGAGCGGGCAGAGCTCCTGCGAGCGATGTTCGACGAGCTCACTGCGCTCACCGATCTTGCGGCAGAGCTGATCGTTGCCGAGAACGGCAAGCCCATGGCAGACGCGCGCGCGGAGGTCGCCTACGCGGCGGAGTTCTTCCGTTGGTACGGCGAGGAGGCAGTGCGGTTGCCGGGCCACCTCACGATGTCTCCGAGCGGGGTACGTCGGATCATCGAGATCTCCGAACCGGTCGGTGTCTCCCTTCTCATGACCCCCTGGAACCTGCCTGCCGCCATGGTCACCCGCAAGATCGCGCCGGCACTCGCCGCGGGGTGCACGGTCGTCGTCAAGCCGTCGTTCCAGACGCCTCTCACGGCACTACTGATCGCGCAGGTCGCGGAGAAGGTCGGAGTGCCGGCCGGCGTCATCAACGTCATCCCGACCACCCGTGACGTCGAGGTCGTCGGAGACCTGATCGCCGATGGGCCCGTCCGCGCTCTCTCGTTCACCGGTTCCACCGCCGTCGGACGGCAACTCCTGGCACAGGCGAGCTCACGCGTCCTGAAGTGCTCGATGGAGCTGGGTGGCAACGCTCCGTTCGTGGTGTTCGAGGACGCAGACCTCGATGCCGCCGTCGCGGGCGCGGTCGTGGCGAAGATGCGCCACAACGCCGAGGCGTGCACGGCTGCGAACCGCTTCCTGGTCCACCGTTCCGTGCACGACGAGTTCGTGCAGCGGCTCGGGTCGGCCCTGTCGTCGATGAAGATCGGACCCGGGTCCGACCCCAGCGTCGACGTGGGTCCGCTGGCCAGCAGGCAGGCGCTCGAGAGCGTGAACGCCGCTGTCGCTGCCGCACTGGCCGACGGTGCGCGCGAGGTCTCGTGTGGATCGGCACCCGGCGGCGGGTACTACTTCGCGCCGCGGTTGCTGGTCGACGTAGATCCCCATGCCGCCGTCTTGCAGCACGAGATGTTCGCGCCTGCTGCACCCGTGGTCGCCTTCGAGTCGGAGTCGGAGGCGATCGCCCTTGCGAACGGAACCGACATGGGCCTGGCGGCCTACGTCTACAGCGGGGACCTGAGCCGCGCGCTCCGCATCGCCGAGCGGATCGACGCGGGGATGGTCGGCATCAACAGCGGACTCCTCTCAGACCCTGCTGCCCCGTTCGGCGGCATGAAGCAGAGCGGTGTCGGCCGCGAGGGCGGGCGACACGGCATCACCGAGTTCCTCGAGACCAAGTACATCGCCGTCACCTGGTGACGTCACGCCCTTCTAGAGATCACGGAGCCACCATGGAGCAGCAGCGCATCCTCAAGACCGCGATCCCGGGACCGAAGTCCCGCGAGCTCGCGGCCCGGCGCGACGCCCATGTCGGGCGCGGCGTCGCGTCGCTCCTGACGATCTACATGGCCGAGGCCGCCGGCGGGGTGGTGGCCGATGTCGACGGAAACCAGTTCATCGACCTGGCTGCCGGGATCGGCGTCACGACCGTCGGAGTCTCGGCTCCCCGCGTCGTCGACGCGGTACGGGAGCAGGTCGCTCTCGCGACCCACACCTGCTTCATGGTCTCGCCCTACGAGAGCTACGTCGCGGTCTGCGAGCGCCTCAACGAGTTGACCCCCGGCGACCACGCGAAGTCCACGGTCCTGTTCAACTCCGGCTCCGAGGCTGTCGAGAACGCGGTGAAGGTCGCCCGAGTGGCCACTGGTCGACAGGCCGTGGTCACTCTGGACAACGCCTACCACGGTCGGACCAACCTGACTCTTGCGATGACCGCACGGTCCGCCCCCTTCAAGCAGGGCTTCGGGCCATTCGCTTCCGAGGTCTACCGCGTACCCGCGTCCAACCCGCTGCGCGACGGCCTGGACGGCCCCGCAGCTGCCGCTCGCACCATCGAAGCCATCCAGACACTCGTCGGCGCGGCGCAGGTGGCCGCGATCGTCGCAGAGCCCATCGCCGGCGAGGGCGGGTTCGTCGTGCCGGCTCCTGGCTACCTCGGCGCGCTCGCCGAGTTCGCTCGTCGCAACGGAATCCTGCTCGTCGCGGACGAGGTACAGAGCGGCATCGGACGGACGGGGACGTGGTTCGCCATCGAGCACGAGGATGTCGTCCCCGACATCGTGACCGTCGCCAAGGGCGTGGCCGGCGGAATGCCGCTCTCGGCGATCACCGCACGCAAGGAGCTGATGGACCAGGTCGGACCCGGCGGTCTCGGTGGCACCTACGGAGGGAATCCGGTCGCCTGCGAAGCAGCCCTCGGCGCACTCGAGACGATCGAGGCGGACGGGCTGCTCGACAACGCCGTCAAGATCGGCACCATCGTTCGGGAGATCCTTGAACCGCTTGTCCGGAGCCACCCGACCGTCGCCGAGGTGCGCGGACGCGGAGCGATGATGGCAGTCGAGCTCCTCGACGCGGATGGGCGGCCGGGCACCGAGCTGTGCGGCCGGGTGATCGCGAGTTGTCACCAGCAGGGGGTGATCGTCATGAACTCTGGCCCGCACCGCAACGTCGTTCGCCTGCTCCCGCCGCTCGTCATCGAGGAGGGACTGCTGCGCGAGGGACTCGGAATCCTGGCGCAGGCGATCGTCGCCGAGTCGGCAGCAGTGTGACGACAACTGCGACAGGTGCGCGCCGCTGACTCTCGGCGCAGTCCTGACCGCAGCCGAACGCGACGAGATCCCTGTGCTCGGTCCGGCCAAGTCCCCTGGTCGATGGCGTCCTCTGCTCCGCGCTCGCCGGCCCGGTCGAAGCGGACGCTCGAGGGCTAGGGCGGAGCCCGATCGCCCGGGGTGTCTTGGTCTGTCTCCAGATACCCCCTAGGGTATCTGGAGACCCCGTCGTGAGGAGACCGAGATGACGACCGCGCGAACCGGCCCCGTCGAGCGCCGGCCCCGGAACCCCGGCGATGTGCCGTGGTCGGTCGGCCGACTGGGCCGCATCGGCCTCTGGGTGACCGACCACGCCAGACTGACCACGGCCGTCTGGCTGCTCGTCGTCGTCGGGCTGGGCCTCTTCGCGCCCCGCGTCGAGGCGAATCTGTCCGGTGCGGGCTGGCAGGCGGCGGGCTCGGAGTCGGTCGCGGCTCGCGAGCTCGCCCGCGAGCACTTCGGCGGCTCGTCCAGCTCCGCGATCCAGGTCGTCGTGCACAGCGGCTCCGGCCCGGTCGATGCCGGGCGTGGAGCGCAGGTGATCGCCGAGGCGACCCGCATCCTGAGCGCCGACGACCGCATCGCCGGCGTGATCGCGCCGCAGGCCGGCGCCACGCTCTCCGCGGACGGGAGGACCGCCGTACTGGTTGCCGGCGCCGCCGCGGACACCAATGACATGGTGCGCGCCGCGACCGACCTGAAGGGCCCGTTGGAGGAGCTCTCCGGCGGCGGGGTCGAGGTGTCCGCGACGGGCGCCTCGATGCTGTGGTCGGACTTCAACGAGGCCAACCTGTCGGCGATGCTGAAGTCCGAGATGATCTCGTGGCCGGTGACCCTGGCCATTCTCGTGCTCGCCTTCGGCGCGCTCGTCGCCGCGGGGCTGCCGCTGCTGCTCACCCTGGCCGGCCTGGTCGCCTCCGCCGGGTCGTTGGTGCTCATCAACGAGCTGGTCCCGGTCTCCATCTGGGCGATGAACTTCGCGATGATGTTCGCCCTCGCGCTAGGCATCGACTACGCCCTGTTCCTCGTCGTCCGGTTTCGCGCCGCCCGGATGGGTGCCCACGAGACCGCACGCGAAGCGGTTGCCGAGACGATGGACACCGCGGGCAAGGCCGTCCTGCTCTCCGGGCTCACGGTGCTCATCTCGCTCTCGGCGGTGATGCTGGTGCCCTCGCCCGCGTTCCGGTCCATGGCGGGCGGCATCATGCTCTCGGTGCTGTTCGTCCTCGCCGCGACGCTGACACTGCTCCCGCTGGTGCTGGTCAAGCTCGACGGGCGCATCGACAAGCTCGCTCTGCCGTGGGTGCACACCGGTGAGCACCGGTCCCCGAGGTTCGCGGCCTGGGGCCAGCGGCTGTGGCGTCGGCCGGTCGCGTACGGCCTCGGTTCGCTCGTGGTGCTGGCGGCGCTCGCGGCGCCGGTCCTGGGCCTGAACACGGCGATGCCGTCCATCAAGGTGCTGCCCGACGACGCGAGCGCGCGTGTCGGGTACGACCGGGTGCAGGCCGCCTTCGGCGACGGGGCACCCGGCACCCTGACCGTCATCACCTCCGCGGGAGACGCCCCGGCCGCTGCCGCCGTCCTGGGCGAGGACCCGGGCATCGCCGGCGCCATGCCCGCGGTCCCGGCAGCCGATGGCAGCGACCTGGCGCTCATCCAGGCCGTCCCGAAGGTCGACCCGTCCGACCCCGCCCTCGGCGCGACCGTCGACCGGCTGCGTGCCGACCTGCCGAGCTCGGCCAAGATCGGCGGCGCCGCGGTCGAGAACCTCGACCTCAAGGCCCAGCTCGACACCTCGACGCCGCTGGTCATCGGTGTCGTCCTGGCGCTCGGGTTCCTCCTGCTGCTGTTCGCGCTCCAGGCGCCGCTCATCGCGCTGCTCGGGACCCTGGTCAGCCTGCTCTCCACCGCCGCGGCGTTCGGGGTGGCTCGGCTGGTGTTCCAGGACGGATGGGGGGCCGGGCTCCTCGGGTTCGAGTCCCAGGGATTCCTCGATGCGTGGGCGCCGGTGTTCTTCTTCGCGATGATATTCGCCATCGCGATGGACTACACCGTCTTCCTGCTCGCCTCGGCCAAGGAGCACTGGGAGAGGTCGGGCGACGCGCGCGAGGCGATGGTCGGCTCGCTGGCGCACTCCGGCCGGGTGATCTTCGCGGCCGGCGCGGTCATGGTCGCGGTGTTCTTCACCTTCGCGCTCTCCGGTCCGCTGCCGCCCAAGGAGATGGGCGTCGTCCTGGGCCTCGCCGTCCTCCTCGACGCGTTCCTCGTCCGCCTGGTCCTGCTACCGGTGCTGCTGCGGCTGACCGGCCGCGCCGCCTGGGCCTGCCCGACCTGGTTGCGGCGCCTCCTGCCCGACATCCAGTTCTCCCACGGCTGACAGAGACAGGGAGTCACCCTCATGACCGGCAACTTCACCCTCGCCACCGTCCTGGACGCTCCGTTCCCGGAGGCGTTGAAGGCCACCCGCGAGGCGCTCGCCGCGAACGGGTTCGGCATCATCACGGAGATCGACCTGGCGGCCACGCTGAAGGACAAGCTCGACGTCGACCTGCCACCTCAGGTCATCCTCGGCGCCTGCCGGCCTCAGCTCGCGTACCAGGCCATCCAGGCGTCCCCCGCGATCGCCGCCGTGCTGCCGTGCAATGTCGTGGTCCGCGCCCAGGGGGCGAGCGCTACGGTCGTGGAGGCGTTCGACCCGTCCGCGATGACCCGCATCGCGGACGACGCGGCGCTCGACGCCGTGGTCGCCGACGCGCGAGAGCGGCTCGTCGCGACCCTCGCCGTGCTGGACCGCGACCCTGCGAAGAAGGAGTAGCGATGGATCTGGACCCCGCCGAGATGACCCCGGTCATCAACCGCATCAAGCGCGCGCAGGGCCAGCTGGCCGGGGTGCTGCGGCTGCTCGAGGAGGGCCAGGACTGCGAGAAGGTCGTCACCCAGCTGGCGGCCGTCTCCAAGGCCCTCGACAAGGCCGGGTTCGCCATCGTCGCGTCCGGCCTGCAGCACTGCCTCGCCTCCGAGGAGGGGCTCGACGGCCTCGACGCGAAGAAGCTGGAGCGGCTCTTCCTCTCGTTGGCGTGAACGGGGACCTGGATGGATCCCCGGTCAGCCGGGGAAGCCTGACGTTGTCAGGCGTTGCAACCCCTGACAACGTCAGGGATCACCGGCCAACCGGGGATCCATCCAGCAACCTCACAGCGGATGTGCAAGCTCGTCCCGTGGCAGTTGGTCGGCCAGGATGGTGAAGGCGATCGCGGACCCGGCCCGGCTCCGCCGGCTGTCGCTGGTGGTCTCGCACGCGGACGGGGAGGCCTGCGTCTGCGAGCTCAACGACGCGTTCGACCTCTCGCAGACGACGATCAGCCACCACCTCAAGCTGCTGCACGAGGCCGGCCTCCTGGGCCGGGAGGAGCGCGTGTCGGGGTCTACGACCGCGTGACCGCTCCGCTCGTACGCCGGGCGGCGGCTGAGCTGGTCGGCACGGCATTCCTCGTGGCGGCCGTCGTCGGCTCCGGCATCGCCGCGCGACGGCTCTCGCCCGACGACGCGGGTCTGCAGTTGCTCGAGAACAGCCTCGCCACCGGCGCCGTGCCGGTCGCGCTGATCCTGGCCCTTCAGCCGGTCTCGGCGTCGTTCAACCCGGTCGTGACGCTGGTTGAACGCGTCCTCGGCCGGATCGACTCGGTCACCGCGGGCGCGCTGGTGGTGGCGCAAGTGGTCGGCGGCGTGCTCGGCGCGGTCGTCGCGAACCTGATGTTCGACCTCGACGCGGTCTCGATCTCCGGCACCGGGCGCGGCGGTTCCGGGCAGCTGCTCGCCGAGGTCGTGGCGACGCTCGGGCTCGTGCTGGTCGTGTTCGGCACGCTGCGCTCGCCCCGCGTCGAGACCGCCGCGTTCGCCGTGGGCGGCTACATCGCGGCGGCGTACTGGTTCACCAGCTCGACGAGCTTCGCGAACCCGGCCGTCATGCTGGCGCGCACGCTGTCGGACACCTTCGCCGGCATCGCACCGGCCTCGGTCCCCGCCTTCGTCCTCATGCAGTTGATCGGCGGCGCCCTGGGGGCTGCGCTGGTGGTGCTGCTCCACCCCGCTCCGCAGGAGGCGTGATGTCCCGCCCGACCGTGCTCTTCGTCTGCGTTCACAACGCCGGCCGCTCGCAGATGGCGGCCGGCTACCTTCAGCGCCTCGCCGGTGACCGGGTCGAGGTCCTCTCCGCCGGCTCCCAGCCGGCCGACCGGGTGAACCCGGTCGCCGTCGCGGCGATGGCCGAGGACGGGATCGACATCGCCGCCGGGCAGCCGAGGCTACTGTCGGAGTCGGCGGTCCGCGAGGCCGACGTCGTCGTCACGATGGGCTGCGGCGACGAGTGCCCGTTCTTCCCCCGGCAAGCGCTACGAGGACTGCGTCCTCGACGATCCGGCCGGCCAGGGCATCGAGGCCGTGCGGTCGATCCGCGACGAGATCCGCCGCCGGGTCGAGGGGTTGGTCGCGAAGTTGGCCCCGTGACCGCCGTACCGCTCTCCGGGTCACGTCATGCCGCTGGTGGTAAGTGCCTGGCTTTCTGCCGCGGTGGACGAGCACGGCCAGCGTCGGGAGTTGCGCTCGGTCGAGAGCGAGCGTCCGTGTGCCGACGTCCGGACGCTCGCCAGCGGGGGCGTGCGCCCAGGCCAGGTGGCCGGCCCATGGGGACTTGTCATCCGTTGGCTTTGCCTTCGAAGGTCCGATGTCCTGAACCAGAACACTTCCACCCCCGACCGCGTCACGGCGGCTCCCGGGGGGGCTCGTCCGGCCCGGCCCGGTCCGGGTCGTCGAAGCGATGGGCGTCCTCGCGGGAGTGTCGTGCCGTCTGATTCCGGCGGACTGGGGGGCTGAGAGCAACTGCTCGGTCGATCAGCTCGATCGGTGACCGATTGGAAGCATTGTCGCCGAAACATCTCGCAAAAGTAAAGATCTCATCACATCTGACAGAAGTTCTGAAAGTTGGACATTTGACGTGAGAGGGTGTCTCGGACAGAATCCCGTCGCGTACCCGACCCCAGCGGAGGCACCTGTGCCGTCTCGATCAGCACCCAGTTCGGTCGCGGGGTCCGCGCGCCCGAAGTCGTATATGGCAGGCGTCTCGACCATGATCCAGAAGCCCCGCCCGGCCGTCGACCTCGACCAAGTGGACCGCGCTCTGCTGGCGCTGCTGCGTCAGGACGCGAGGCAGTCGCAGCGCGAGCTCTCCCGCAAGATCGGGATGTCCGCGCCGGCGATCGCCGAGCGCCTTTCGCGGCTGGAGCGCAGCGGAGTGATCCGCGGCTACTCAGCCACCATCGACTGGTCGGCGGTGGGCCTGCCGATGCTCATCTATGTCTCGATCACCGTCACGCCCGGCGTCGCGCTCACCGACCTGCTCAAGGATCTGGCCAGGCTCGAAGGTCTCCAGGACCTCCACTTCGTCACCGGTGAGTACGACCTCGTCGCGCAACTGCGCCTTCGCGACTTCGCGCACATGCAGGAGGTGATGCTCGACCAGTTGTGGCCGATCGACGGGATCCAGCGTCTCGAGACCGTCGTCAGCCTCGGCGAGGCGCCGGTTGCCGACGCGCTCGCGAACTCGCTGCCGATGCCGGAGGACCGGTGATGCCGCCAGTGCCGGGGCACGGCTCGGCGATCGTGTCGGGCGCGGCCTCGGGAATCGAGGCCGCCACGACCGAGCGCCTGGGTCTGATCGCCACCCCTATGAGCCGAGCGTCGATCGAGCACCCCGAACGCGGGCCGGCACTCCTGTCCCGCATCCCGCTCGGTCGTGCCGCGGAGCCGGGTGAAGTGGCCGACGTGATTTGCTTCCTGGTCTCCACCGCGGCGCGCCACATGTCGGGCGCCGTCCTCCCCGTCGACGGAGGGTGGACCGCACATGCCTGATTCGGAGATGTCTCGGACCTTGCCTCTACCAGGGAGGGTCCACGTTCCAGTGCGGTGGCAGCCGCACCGGAACACGGACCGGAAGATCCGCCGAGAGGAGGACCAGTCGGTGAAGGCGCTCGCCGCCTGAATACGGACCCTGAACGACGGGTCCGCATCCACCGCTCGCGCGGTGCGTCGTCAATCTCGCTCAACTGATACGGAGAGACACCCTCATGAAAAAGACTACACCCACGCGTGGCTCCGCCCTGCTCGTCGGCACTGCGGTCATGGCCCTCGCGGTCAGCGCCTGCGGCGGCGATTCCGGTTCCGCCGGGGGCAGTGACGGCCCCATCAAGCTCGCCCTCGTCGCGCCGCTGACCGGCTCGGCGGCGTCGTACGGCTTGGAGGTCCAGCAGGGCATCGATCTTGCGGTCAAGACCATCAACGCCGACGGTGGCGTCGACGGGCGCAAGATCGAGGTCGACACCTTCGACGACAAGTGTTCCCCGACCGACGGCGCGACGGCGGCGAACGCCGTCGTCAGTCGCGACTACGCGGCTGTTGTCGGCCAGGTGTGCTCGGTCGCCGTGCAGTCCGCGGTGCCGATCTACAAGCGCTACAACATGCCGATCGTGGCTGCCGCGGCCAGCTCGCCGACCCTCGCCGACCTCGACTACGAGGGCTTCAACCGGGTGATCCCCGCTGACGACATCACCGTCGCCAACGCGGTCAAGCTCGCGGTCGCTCTCGACCTGCCGAGGCTCGGTGTGCTCTACCCGGCCGACGACTACGGCCAGGCCCTCGCCCAGGTCGTCAAGGACGCCACCCAGGAGTACGGCGCCGAGGCCGTGGCGATGGAGAGCTACACCCCGGGTCAGACCAACGACTACTCGCCGCTGCTGGCGAACATCGCCCAGGCCGACCCCGACGCTTTCTTCCTCGGTGGGTACGACGCCGACATGGGCACCGCGGTCAAGCAGAGCACGCGTGCGTTCGGCGGCCAGGAGTTCCCGATCGTCAGCAACAACAACGTGCAGACGGACAACTTCATCAAGCTGGCGGGTGCCGCCGGCGAGGGTGCCTACATCATCCCGGTGTACGCCCCCGAGATGCCCACCGAAGGCAACGCGGAGTTCGTGAAGGCGTTCGAGGATGAGTACGGCAAGACTCCGGGCACGCAGGGCGCCATGGGTTGGCAGTCGATCCAGGTGATCAAGGAGGCCGTCAAAGCCAACGACGGCAGCACCGAGGACCTCATGAAGGCGATCCGCTCGGTGTCCTTCGAGAGCGTGGCCGGTCCGATCGAGTTCGACGAGAACGGCGACAACATCGGCGGTTCGAGCGTCGTGCTGCGGCTCCAGGGCGGCAAGTGGGTCGTCGATGAGGAGACGTCCGCGGCGATGGCGGCCGAGTAGCTGCCTCCGGGTGGGGGCGGGCGACCGACCCCACCCGGGTCCCCCGTACCGAAAGGAAATCCGACCGATGCAGTTCCTGGTCACCCAGCTGTCCAACGGCGTCGCCGCCGGGCTCGTGTACGCGATGCTCGCGGTCGGCTACAGCCTCGTCTACGGCATCCTGGCGCAGATCAACTTCGCCCACGGCTACATCTACATGATCGGCGCCTTCACGACGCTGAGCGTGGCCGGCACCGGCGCGGGCCTGGTGATCGGGATCCTGTCCGGCGTCCTGGTGGGCGCGATCGCGGCCGTCGTCATCGAACGACTGGCCTACCGGCCCGTCCGCGAGAACCGACTGGCACCGACGGTGACCGCGGTGGGCGTCGGCCTCGTGCTGGAGAACATCGCCCGCCTCATCTGGGGCACCCAGGTGCGACCGATGCCGTTCCCCTGGCAGGACTCGACGTTCCAGGTCTTCGGACTGACGTTCTCCCCGCTCCAGGTCGTCATCCTCCTCACCGGCGTGGCGATGGCGGGCGGGCTGTGGCTACTCACCACCCGCACCAACCTGGGTCGCGCGATGCGCGCCGTGCGCGACGACCTACCCACGGCGGAGCTGATGGGTATGCCGGTGAACCGGGTCGTGGTCGGCGTGTACGTGCTGGGCGCCGTGCTCGGCGTCGTCGGCGGCATCCTCTACGGCGGCTACTACGGCAGCATCTCCGTGGCGATGGGCTTCGCCGGTACCCTCAACGCGTTCACCGCCACGGTGATCGGCGGCATCGGCAGCATCTGGGGTCCCTTCTGGGGCGGCCTGATGCTGGGCGTGATCCAGGCCCTGGTAGCCGGCTACGTCGACTCGGCCCTGCTCAACACGGTGACGTTCGCGCTGCTCATCGCGTTCCTTCTGCTCCGGCCCAGCGGCCTCGCGGGCGTCACGACGGCGAACCGGCTATGAGCGCGCGCCCCCCCGCATCTACGACCGAGGACTCCACGACGATGAACGCCAGCACGGGCTTCCACGCGGTTGCGACGCCGTACGTCGACGCCGAGGAGAGCCGGTTCTCGAGGGGACAGCTGCTCGGCGCAGCCATCGGTGTCGCCGCTGTCCTGGTCGTGATCGTGCTCCCGTACACGGACCCGTCGCCCGCCCTCTACGGCGCTGCGCTGATCACGATGGTCTACATCCCCGCTGCCCTGGGGCAGAACCTGATCCTGGGCAACGCCGGTCTCCTGGCCATGGGCCAGGCCGCGTTCATGGGCGTCGGCGCCTACACGGCGGCGATCCTCGGGACCCGGTGGGAGCTGGACGGCGCGATCACCATGCTCGCCGCGGTCGTCGTGGCCGGCGTGGCCGGCGTGCTCGTCGGCATCCCAGCCCTGCGCATCCGCGGCGACTACCTCTTCATCGTGTCTCTCGGGTTCAACCTGATGGTGATCGACCTCGCGGTCCAGTGGGTCGACGTCACCGGCGGCGCCTCCGGCCTCGCCGGCATCCCGGACCTGACGCTGTTCGGCTGGGAGGTCGGCTATGGCACGAGCTTCTACATGGTCAACCTCGCCGTCGTCGCGATCGCGTGCCTGGTCACCTGGGTGCTCGTGACCTCCCGCTTCGGCAAGACGGTGGAGGCCCTGCGCGACGACACGCCCGCTGCGCTGTCGGTCGGCATCCGGCCCGACATCGCCCGGGTGGCGATCTTCGGGATCGGCTCTGCCCTGGCGGGCCTGAGTGGGTGGCTGCTCGACTACAACCTGTCCTTCGTCGGCCCGCCGTCGTTCAACGTGCAGGTCAGCGTCCTGATCTTCGAGATGGCCGTCATCGGCGGGCTCGGACGGGTCTCCGGATCGATCATCGGCGCGGTGATCATCATCTTGATCCCGGAGATGCTGCGCCCGATCCAGGACTACCGCGACATCATCGGCGGCCTCTTCATCGTGGTCCTGATGATCGTGCGCCCGCAGGGCCTGCTCGGCAAGACGAAGATCGTCAATCTGATCAAGAAGTGAGGGCCAGTTCCATGCAAGGACTTTCCGTCACGGGGTTGACCGTGCGGTACGGCGGCGTCACCGCTCTGGACGCCGTCGACGTCGAGGCGAGGCGAGGCGCGATCACCGGCCTGATCGGCCCGAACGGGTCGGGCAAGAGCTCGTTCATCAACGTCGTGTCGGGTGCGCTCGGCACCCGCTTCGAAGGCTCGGCCGCCCTCGACGGGGTGGACCTGCGCAAGGTCAAGGCGCACGGGCGCGCGAAGCTCGGGATGGGCCGCATCTTCCAGGGCATCCGGCTCTTCGACACCCTGACTGTCGAGGAGAACATCCTGCTGGGGAGCCACTCGAGCTACCGGCACGGCATGGCGGCCAGCGTCCTCCGGACGCCGGCCGCCCGGCGCGAGATGCGTGAGCAGCGCGAGAAGGCGCACGAGCTGATGTCGATGTTCGGCACCCGGCTGCTGCCCCGGCGCAAGCACCAGGTGCTGTCGCTCAGCTATGCGAACCGTCGGCGCGTCGAGCTGTCCCGGGCGCTGATGACCGATCCCAGCATGATGCTGCTCGACGAGCCCATGGCCGGGATGAACCCGCACGAGACGGAGGAGCTGTCCGCGCTCCTCCGCCAGCTCTCGACGGAACGCAACATCTCGATGCTCCTGGTCGAGCACAAGATGCCCGTCATCACGGAGCTCTGCTCCGACGTGTACGTCCTCGACGCCGGAAAGGTGATCGCCCATGACACCCCCGCCAACGTCCAGAATGACCCGGTCGTCGTCGAGGCATTCCTTGGCTAGCGAGGCGAGCGGCGGTGCGCCGCTGCTCGAGCTCCGCGGTGTCAGTGTCGTCTACGGCAAGTTCCAGGCACTGAGCGAGGTGAACTACCGGGTCCTGCCCGGCCAGGTCGTCGCGCTCCTGGGCGGCAACGCTTCGGGCAAGTCCACGAGCATGAAGACGATCTGCGGCACCACCAAGGTGACCTCCGGCGACATCTACTGGCACGGCCAGAAGGTCACCGGCGACGACACCCCGACCCGGATGGCGCGCGGCATCGGCGTCGTCCCAGAGGGACGGCGCGTCTTCGCCACGCTCACGGTCGAGGAGAACCTCAAGCTCGGCATCTGGTCGGGTGGCGGCGACATCGACGAGCAGGCCGCCATCGGCGAGATGCTCGAGCTCTTCCCGCCGATGAAGAAGCTCCTGCACCGGCCGGCGGGCGTGCTGTCCGGCGGCGAGCAGCAGATGGTCGCGTTCGCACGCGCGCTGATCAAGCGGCCCGAGCTGGTGCTGATGGACGAGCCGTCGATGGGCCTGGCGCCGGCGCTGGTGAATCGCTGCTTCGAGATCATCGAGCAGGTCCGCGAGACCGGCGTCAGCATCTTCGTCGTCGAACAGAACGCGCGCGCGGCCTTGAAGATCGCCGACTACGCCTACGTGCTCTCCTCGGGCAGCGTCGCGCTCGAGGGTACCCCGGACGTCGTCGAGAACGACCCGGTGATGGCCGAGGCGTACCTCGGGAAGAAGGCTGTCTGATGGCGGGCGTGCCGGTCGAGGACCGGCTGGCCATCCAGGAGCTGTTCGCGCGTTACACCTGGGCGCTCGACACCAACGACGGTGCCGCCGTTGCGGCCCTCTTCGTCGAGGACGGCGAGTTCGACGGCAGCGCCGGATCCTGGCGAGGTGCCGACGAGATCGCCTCGATGGTGTCCGGAGCCCGGGAGGGCGACGGCGACTTCCGGAGCCAGCACTGGACGGCCAACTCCGTCTACCACGGCGGCGCGGACCGGTGCGAGGTCGTCTCGATGAGCATCGCCCCGGCCATGCACGACGACGAGTTCCGGATGTCGTTCATGGCCTACTACGTCGACATGTGCGTGAAGCGGGACGGGCAGTGGCTGTTCGAGCGCCGGCGGTTCCGGTTGTGGGACGGGCAGGGAGCCCTGGCCGTCGAGTTCTTCGAGAAGTGGGAGCGATAGGACACCGATGACGAGCAGTGAGATCAAGGTCGGCGCCAAGATCGACAACTTCGGGGAGCGCTCGGCCGGCCTGACCGCCGTTCGGGACGCCCGCGCGGCCGAGGAGGCCGGGTTCGACTCGCTCTGGATGAGCGACCACATCCTGATGCCGACCGAGACCTCGTGCCGGTACCCGTTCTCGGACTCCGGCGAGATGGTCTGGAACCCGGCCGGCCCCTGGTACGACGCCCTCATCTGGGCGGCGACGCTCGCGGCGTCCACGGAGCGCGTGGAGATCGGCACCGCGACGCTGATCCCCGGGCTGCGCAACCCGCTGGACCTCGCCAAGCAGATCGCGACCATCGACGCCCTCTCCGGCGGCAGGTTCGTGCTCGGTGCGGGCGCGGGCTGGCTGACCGAGGAGTTCGAGGCGCTCGGCTACTCGCCCGAGGGACGCGGCGCCCGCCTCGACGAGTGGATCGAGATCTGCCGGGAGGCCTGGGCAGGGTACGTCGAGCCGAGGGAGGGCCGCTTCTTCAGGCTCGACCGGCCAGTCCACATGGTCCCCACGCCGGCTCGCGACGTCCCCGTGCTGTTCGGCGGGATGAGCGACCTGGCCCTGAAGCGGGTGGCGCGCCACCACGCCGGGTGGCTCCCGCTGCTCAAGCCGTCGGAGGACCCGCTCGAGGTGCTCCCGGCGGGCATCGAACGGATCCGGCAGCATGCCGCCGGCGCCGGCTCGCCGTACGAGACCTCACCCCGGGTGATGTACAACGCCGCGGATCCGGCCGACGTCGGGCGCCTGCTCGACGCCCTCGCCGAGGTGGGGGTCACCGACGTGATGGTGGACGTCGACTTCGACGACCCCGACGGTCCCCGGCGCGCGATCGACCAGGTGCGCGGATGAGCGCCGACCGGATGCCGGTGGCGGTGGTCACCGGCGCCGGCACCGGCATCGGGCGCGCCTGCGTGGAGCGGCTGCTCGGCGACGGCTACCGGGTCGCCATGCTCGGCCGGCGGGAGCAGGTGCTGCTCGACGCCGCGGTCGAGCTCGACCCGGCCCGCGACCGGACGACGACCGCCACCTGCGACGTGTCGGACCCGGTCTCGGTCGACGAGGTGCTCGGCCGGGTCGCGGCCGAGCAGGACGGCCTCGACCTCCTGGTCAACAATGCCGGCCTGCTCACGCCGGTGACCATCGCCAGGACCACCGACGAGGACTGGTCGAGCATGGTCCAGGCGAACCTCGGCGGCACCTTCCACGGGCTGCGGGTGGCGACTCGTCTGATGCGCGAGTCGGGACGGGGCGGTGCCGTCGTCAATGTGGCCTCGATGCTGGGCGCGCTCGCCGTCGCCGGCTTCGGGGCGTACGGCGCCACCAAGGCCGGGATCATCCAGCTGACCAAGGTCGCCGCGCTCGAGTCCGCCCGGTACGGGATCCGCGTGAATGCGGTGCTCCCGGGCTACGTCGCCACGCCGATGAGCGACGCCGCCCAGGCGGACGAGCAGATGATGGAGAGCATCGTCGCCCGGATCCCGCTGGGCCGGTTCGCCGGGCCCGAGGAGATCGCCGACGCCGTGGCCTACGTCGCCGGTGCGCAGTACGTCACCGGCTCCACCCTGCTCATCGACGGCGGCTACAGCCTGCGACCCTGAGCCGCGGTCATCCTCCGAAGTACGCCGCCCCGGCGCGCTCGGGACCGTCGGGGTCGGTCCACGCGACGTCGACGATGACGTCGTCGACCCCGAGGCCCGCCAACTCCGGGAGGACCCGGGCTACGTCGGCGGGCCGATCGGCCGAGCCGCCGATGCGCGTGGTGATCCGGGGCCGACCGGCGCCGCTGCGGTCCGCCGACTGGGCGACGGCCTCGACCTGCTGGGCGAGCCGGTCCCGGTCGAAGTCCGGGAACACCACATGGCCGACCCAGCCCCCGAGCCGGCCGGCTCGCCGCAGCGCCACCGGGTTCAGTCCGCCGACGAGGACGGGGAGGTCGCGCGCGGGGACCGGGTACGTCGCCGCGTCGACCGGCAGCCGGTAGAAGGCGCCGTCGATGACGCCCGGCTGACCGGTCCACACCGCCCGGGCCACCGCGACCCACTCCTCGAGGCGCTTGCCCCGCGAGGCGAAGTCGATGTCCAGCGCGGCGTACTCCTCGGCCATCCAGCCCGCGCCGACCCCGCAGATGACGCGGCCGCCTGCGAGCGCGTCGATGCTGGCGAGTTGCTTGGCCGTGATCACCGGGTCCCGCAGCGCCGCGACCAGCACTCCCAGGCCGAGCTCGACGCGGGAGGTCGACTCGGCCATCACCGCGAGGGCGATCAGGGAGTCGAACCACGGGGTGGTGGGCACCCACTCCGGACGGGCGTCGCTGGTGAAGGGATAGGGCGAGTCCACGACCATCGGCTGGAGCACATGGTCGGTGGTCCAGACGCTGGCGAAGCCCGCCTCCTCCGCCCGCCGGGCCATCGACCCGAGGCCGAGGGTGGCGGGCAGGTCTCCGTCGTTGGGGACCTTGACGCCGACGCGGATCATGCCGGGTCCAGGGCGAGCTCGCCGAGCCGGGCACCGTGACCGGTCTCGATGCACCACTGGGCCAGCAGCTCCACGCCACGGCGGATCGTGGACTCGTCGGAGGCGAGCGAGAGCCGGATAGAGGAACGGGCCGTGCTCCCGAAGGCCGTCCCAGGAGCGACGGCGAGTCCACGCTCGACGAGGTCCAGAGCGGCGAGGCGGCCGTCGACGCCGGGGGCGAGCGGGACCATCTGGTAGAAGGCGCCGCGGGGACGGACGACATCGAAGCCGGCCTCCTGCAGGAGGCCATGAGTGAGGTCGCGGCGGCGCGCGTACGTGGTCCGCATGTCCTCCACTGTGTCCCACGGCCCGGTGATCGCGGCGAGCGCCGCCTTCTGGCTGATCGCCGAGCAGCACGAGATCAGCGGCTCCTGGAGCACCAGGAGCACGTCGGCGAGCGGGCGCGGGCAGGCGAGGTAGCCGGTCCGGTACCCCGTCATCGCGAAGGTCTTCGAGAAGCTGTACACGCCGATCACATGGTCCGGGGCGTACCTCGCCGCGTGCGCGGGCTCGCCCTCGAAGATGAGGTCGTCGTAGACCTCGTCGGAGAGGACCCAGATGCCGCGCGCGGCCGCGAACTCGACCACGGCGCGCACGGTCTCCGCAGGCCACACGGCCCCGGTCGGGTTCCCCGGCGAGTTGATCACGATCATCCGGGTCCGCGGGGTGACCAGGCGCTCGAGCTCCTCGACCTGCGGCGCGAACTCGTGCTCGGGCAGCAATGAGTAGGGGACGTTGCGCGCGCCGACCATGGTGGCCAGCATTGCGTAGTTCGGGTAGCCGGGGTCTGGGATGAGCACGTCGTCACCGGGCGTGAGGATCGCGTGGAAGCACGCTGCGATCCCCTGGATCGCGCCCTGGCTGACCACCACCTGCCACGGGTCGTAGGGCATCCCCACCCGGTCGGTGAGGCGCGCCGCGAGGGCCTCCCGAAGCGGGAGGATGCCGACGCTCGGCGTGTACAGGACGGGCTCGTCCGCCGCCGCGTGCGCCGCCGCGACCACATGAGGGGGCGGCGCGAAGTCGGGCTCGCCGATCTCGAGCCGGAGCAGGCGATCGGATCCGATGGCGAACACGCGGTTGACGATCTCCCGGATCCCCGAAGGGGGGAGGTTCACCGCCACAGGGTTCAGCTGCATGTCTTCTTCCGTCCTCCGCGAGTGAGTGCGTGAAGTCTAAGGCAAAGATGCTCCAAGATCTAAAAAAACTGGTATGTTCGTTCCAGAAATGGGTGGGCGATCGCCTGGAGGTGACCTGTGGAGCTGGGTGTGGGTCTGTGGACCGGTCAGGCGACCGCGCTGGCGCCGCGGCACCACGCGGCGGCGTACCGCGAACTGGTGGACGAGGCGCGCCTGGTCGAGGCCCTCGGCTTCGACGCGCTGTGGATGTCCGAGCACCACTTCTACTACGACGGGTACTGCCCGGCACTGCTGACGGCCGCCGGTGCGGTGCTGGCGGCGACCGAGACGCTGCGTTTCGGCACCGGCGTGCTGCTGCTGCCCTACCAGGACGGCGACCGGGTGGCGTCCGCGGTGACCTCGCTGGTCGAGGCGCACGGACCACGGCTCGAGCTCGGGCTGAGCATCGGCTACCGCGATGCGGAGTTCGACGGGAAGTCCGTCAGTCGGAAGACCCGCCTGGCCCGGCACCTGGCGTCGGTCGAGGTGCTCAGATCCCGGGTCGCGTCGGGGTCGGTGCGGATCTGGATGGGTGCGCAGGCCGAGAAGAGCGTCCGGCGCGCCGGTGAGCTCGGCCTCGGCCTGTTCCTCCCGGGATCGATGTCGGTGGCGCACGTCTCCGACCTGGTGGCACTCCACACGGCGGGCTGGGAGGAGGGAGGCCGGCCGGGCGGCACGCCGCCGAAGGTGGCCGCCCTGCGGAACGTGTGGATCTGCGAGGACGAGGGCGAACGGGCAGCCGCCGAGAGCTGGGTCCGGTCGAGCTACGTGCTCTACCAGGGTCTCGGCTATGCCATCGCCGCCACCGAGAACGCCGGAACGATCGACTTCGCGAAGCAGTTCCAGGAGGCCGCCGACGACGTCGTGCGCACCTCGCTGGTGGGGTCCGCGTCCCTGGTTGTCGACGGCCTCGCCGAGCTCGCCGAGGCGGGTGTCGGGGTCACGGTCCTGCGGATGAAGCTGGAGGGCGCGCCGCCGACGGCCGTTCGGGAGCAGCTGCACCGACTCGCCGAGCAGGTACTCCCCGTGCTGACGGAAGAGGTGCCGGCGTGAGATTCGGTCTGGAGCTCCCCGACGGGGACCACGCGGCGTGGGCCCGGCGCGCCGACGCCGCAGGCCTCGGCTTCGTCGTCGTCAGCGCGCCGCCCGGCGCCGAGGCGGCGGCCGCCGCAGCGGTGGCCGTCGACACCCGGGACGTCCGGGTGGTGGTCCGGCTGGAGCTGGGGCTCGAGAACCCGGTGACGCTCGTGGAGGAGCTGAACGTCCTCGACAACATCTCCGGTGGTCGGGCGGTCGCGCTCTTCGCTGCGAGCGACGTCCCGGAGGACCGGCTCCGCGAGGAGCTGCAGGTCTGCGTGCTCGCCGGGTCGCAACGGCCGTTCACGTTCGACGGCACCTGGTGGCGGGTCCCCGGGCGGTTGCCCGAGCACCAGGCCCCCGAGTGGCTCCTGGTCACGCCGCCGCCCACGCAGCTGGTCGTGCCGCTCTGGTCGGAGCACGGGCTCCCGCGCGTCGACAGGGTGACCCCGGTTGCCCAAGTGCCCGAGCGGGTCGGGACCGGGCCGGTCGCGCCCGTCGAGCTGCAGCTCACCGGCGACCTCGAGCAGGACCGCGCCGCGGCGGCGCGCTGCCGCGACGCCGGCGCTACGCACTGCCTGGTGACCCTCCCATGCGGCACGTCGCGCGAGCAGGCCTTCGCCGACCTCGTCCGGTACGTCGTACCCGACTCGGCGATGGTCGCGTTCCCGCGCGTCGTCGCCGAGGTCGACCTCCCCGCCCCCTGGCCCCGCTCCACACCCGACAAGGAGAACGCCGATGACTGAGCCCCTCGAGCTGACCACCCAGGATCGTCTGGAGATCCTCGAGCTGTTCGCCCGCTACAACTGGGCGCTGGAGATGAACCGGCCCGAGGACGCCGGCGCGCTCTTCGCCGAGGACGGCGTCTTCGACGGCGCCAGCGGCGTCTACCACGGGCCCGCCGAGGTCGCCCGGATGGGCGCGAAGTCCCGTGCGTCGGACGGTCCGATCAACTCCCAGCACTGGATCACCAACCACGTCTTCACGGGCACGACCGAGCGCGTCGAGGTCCGCTCCATGGCGATGGGCCCGGGCATGGACGGGTCGACGTTCCACATGACCTTCCAGGGCTACTACGTCGACGACATCGTCAAGGTCGACGGGCAGTGGCGCTTCGCCTACCGCTACTTCCGCTACTGGCGCGGTCCTGTCACCGAGGGCGCCGAGCCCTGGCTCACCGAGCGGATCCGCTGACGGACACCGGCGGCCACGGCCGCCCGATCCGGACCGCAGCGGTCCGGGAGGAAAGGCAGGAACGGCAGAGTATGGCGACCGAGCTCGCTCTCGAGCACGACTACGACCTGTTGTCGAAGTACCGCGCGGTCGGGGAGGCGGTGTTCCTCAGCGGCACCCAGGCGATGGTCCGGCTGATCCTCGACCAGCTCGCGCGGGACGCCGCCGGCTCGTTGCGCACCGAGGCGTTCGTCTCGGGCTACCCGGGCAGCCCGCTCGGAGGGCTCGACCTCGAGCTGGCGCGCAACAGCGCACTCGTGCGCGAGCGCGGGGTCACCCATGTGCCGGGGCACAACGAGGAGCTGGCAGCGACGGCCGTGTGGGGATCCCAGGCCGCGATGACCTTCCCGGACGCGACCCACGACGGAGTCGTCGGGGTCTGGTACGGCAAGGGGCCGGGCCTCGACCGCGCGAGCGACGCCATCCGGCACGCCCAGTACATCGGGACCTCGCGCAACGGCGGCGTCGTCGCCTTCGTGGGCGACGACCCGGCCTGCAAGTCGTCGAGCATCCCGAACTCCTCGGAGCAGACGCTGCGCGACCTCGGTGTCCCGACGCTGGTCCCCGGCCACGTGGGCGAGATCCTGGAGCTCGGCCCGCACGCGGTCGCGATGTCGCGACTCAGCGGCCTGTGGACCGGCGTGCGGATCGTGACGAGCGTGGCCGACGGCACCCGTTCGATTGTCGTCGGCGGGGCGCCGGCCATCGTCGTGCCGGAGCTCGAGTGGCGCGGGCGGCCCTTCGTCCCGACCCTCAGCGCGATCCCGTGCCCGCCCTGGTCGATCGACGTCGAGGAGGAGGTCTCGGGGCCGCGCGTGGAGATGGCGCGGGCCTACGGCTACCTCAACGGCTTGAACCCGGTCACCGCCAGCACGCCGGACGCCTGGCTCGGCCTGGTCGCGGTCGGGCACCAGCACGCGGAGCTCGTCACCGCGCTCGGGAAGCTCGGGCTCACACTCGAGCAGGCGGCCGCGCTCGGGATCCGGGTACTCAACGTCCGCCAGCCCTATCCGCTCGACCCGCGCACGATCCGGGAGTTCGCCCACGGGCTCTCGGAGATCTTCGTCATCGAGGAGAAGCGCGCGTTCGTCGAGTCCGCCGTCCGTGAGGCGCTGTACGGCACGGCCCAGCAGCCGGTCGTCGTCGGTCGCGCGGACGAGCGGGGAGCCGCGCTGCTGCCGATGCGCGGAGCGCTCGACGCGGACACGCTGCTCCCCAGGCTGCGCTCCCGGATGGAGCAGCGGATCGACGCGCAGCGCCTGCGCCCACCGCGGCCCGAGCGAGCGCTGCTCCCGGTCATCGGGGCAGCGCGTGCGCCGTACTTCTGCTCCGGCTGCCCCCACAACACCAGCACGCGCGTCCCCGACGACGCGCTCGTCGGCGGCGGCATCGGCTGCCACTCCATGGCGCAGTTCATGGAGCCCGAGATCACCGGCAAGACCTCCTCGATGACGCACATGGGTGCCGAGGGCTCGCAGTGGATCGGCATCGCGCCGTACGTCGAGTCCGACCACATGTTCCAGAACATCGGCGACGGCACGTACTTCCACTCGGGGCAGCTGGCGGTCCAGGCGGCGATCGCGGCGGGCTCGCACATCACCTACAAGATCCTCTACAACGACGCGATCGCGATGACCGGCGGGCAGCAGCCCTCGGAGAGCAACGCGCTCCCGGTGCCGGCCCTGGTCGAGGTGCTCCTGCGCCAGGGCGTTCGCCGTGTCCTGATCACCACCGACGACCGCAGCCGCTACCGCCGCGTCCGGCTGCCGCGCGGTGTCGAGGTATGGGACCGGTCGCGGATGATCGAGGCCCAGGAGACGCTGCGCACGGTCGACGGCGTCACCGTGCTGATCCACGACCAGCGGTGCGCGGCGGAGAACCGGCGCGACCGCAAGCGCAAGAAGATCCCGACCCCGTCGGAGCGGATCTACATCAACGAGCGCGTGTGCGAGGGCTGCGGGGACTGCGGGGCGAAGTCGAACTGCCTCTCGGTCGAGCCGGTCGAGACCGAGTACGGCCGCAAGACCCAGATCAACCAGGACTCGTGCAACCTCGACTTCTCCTGCCTCCACGGCGACTGCCCGTCGTTCGTGAAGGTGCGCCTACCCGCGAAGGCGCGAGCCCGGCAGGAGCGCCGGGCCAGGCGTCGTGACGACCGCGTCGCCGCCCTGCTCGCCTCGCAGCTCGACGACGTCGTCCTCCCGGAGGTGGGCGCCGACGGCTACACCGTCCGGATGCCGGGCATCGGCGGCACCGGTGTCGTCACCGCGAGCCAGATCCTGGGGACGGCCGCGCTGCTCGACGGGCTGGTGAGTTCCGGCCTCGACCAGACCGGGCTCAGCCAGAAGGCGGGTCCGGTGATCTCCGACCTGACGATGACGCGCGGCGAGGCCAGCGGTGCCAACAAGGCGGGCGCCGAGTCGGCCGACTTGGTCCTCGGCTTCGACGTCCTCGTCACGGGCGCCGAGGCGACGATGGCGTCGATGTCGCCCGGACGCACCCGTGCGGTGGTGTCGACCGCGCGGACGCCCACCGGCGCCATGGTCTCCGACGTCCGCCGGGAGTGGCCGGACGAGGAAGGCTTCCGGCAGCAGCTCGAGGAGCGGCTGGGTCCGGACCGGGTCGTCTGGGTCGACGTCGAGCGGATCACCGCCGGGCTGCTCGGCAGCGCGGCCGGCGGGAACATCTTCCTGATCGGCGTCGCGTACCAGCGTGGGGGCCTTCCGATGGCCGCGGCGGCGATCGAGCGCGCGATCTCGCTCAACGGGGTGGCAGTGCAGGCGAACGTGGACGCCTTCCGGCTGGGCCGGCTCTGGGTCTCGCGCCGCCGGGAGGTCGAGCGGCTGCTGCCGGCCGAGCGGGTCCGCTCGACGCCGACCCGGCGTCGGCACGATCTCGCCGGAGTCGAGGTCGTCGAGGGCAGTCGCGAGCTGGTGTCCGTCCGGGCGGGCGAGCTCGTCGACTACCAGGATGCGGCGTACGCCGCGCGCTACCTGCGCACGATCGAGTCCGTGTCCCGCGCAGAGGCCGCGCTCCGGCCCGGGAGCCACGCATTCACCGACGCTGCGGCGGCCTCGCTGTTCAAGCTGATGGCCTACAAGGACGAGTACGAGGTGGCCCGGCTGAGCCTCGACCCCGCGGTCGCGGAGGACATCCGCGCCCGATTCGGCGACGACGTCTCCTTCGCCTGGCAGCTGCACCCACCGGTGCTGCGGGACCGCGGTCTCGACCGCAAGCTCAGCCTCGGCCGCTGGTTCACGCCGGCGTACCTGACGCTGGCGCGCATGCGCCGCCTGCGCGGCACCCGGCTAGACCCGTTCGGGCGCACCGAGACCAGGCGCCTCGAGCGCGACCTGATCGCGGAGTTCGAGAGCGTGCTGGCCGACATCGCCGCTCGGCTCTCGGCTGAGCGATTCGACGTCGCGGTGCACATCGCGGGCCTCCCCGACCTGGTCCGCGGCTACGAGTCCGTCAAGGCCACCTCGGCCGAGACCTACCGGACCGAGCTCGCCCGGGCGATCTCCGACTACGACCAGAAGGGCGAGGCAGCATGAGACGCCGGCACTACGAGCAGGAGCACCTCGACTTCGCGGCGGCGTACCGTGCCTTCCTCGATCGCGAGGTCGTGCCGTTCGCGGAGCAGTGGTCGGAGGCGCAGCAGACGCCGCGCTCGCTCTTCACCACCGCCGGCGAGCAGGGCTTCCTGGCCATGGCGGTGCCCGAGGAGTACGGCGGCGCGGGCATCGACGACTTCCGGTTCAACCAGGTCATCGCCGAGCAGATCTCCTACGCGGGCGTCCTCGGGTCGGGGATGGGCATGGGTCTGCACAACGACACCTGCCTGCCCTACTTCCTCAGCTGCACCAACGACGAGCAGAAGGAGAGATGGCTACCGCAGCTGGTCACGGGCGAGCTCATCACGGCCGTCGGGATGACGGAGCCGGGTGCGGGCTCCGACCTGGCCGGTATCCGCACCAGTGCGGTCCGCGAGCCTGGCGCGGACTGCTACGTCGTCAACGGTGCCAAGACCTTCATCACCAACGGCATCCACGCCGACCTCGTGATGACCGTCGTGCGCACCGGGCCCGATCGGCACAAGGGGGTCAGCCTGCTCGTGATCGAACGCGGCATGGAGGGCTTCGAGCGCGGACGCAACCTGCACAAGGTGGGCCTCCACGCCCAGGACACCGCCGAACTCTCCTTCTCCGACGTGCGCGTGCCGGTGGCGAACCTGCTCGGCGAGGAGGGGACCGGCTTCCAGCAGCTGATGCGGAAGCTGCCCCAGGAGCGGATGTCCATCGCGGTCACCGCCGTGGCCGAGGCGGGCGCGGCGCTGGACCTGACCCTCGACTACGTCAAGGGCCGCAAGGCGTTCGGGGCCACGATCGGGTCGCTCCAGGGCACCAAGCTGGCCCTCGCCGAGCTCATCACCGAGGTGGACATCGCGCAGACGTTCGTCGACCAGTGCGTGCTCGACCTCAACGCCGGCGAGCTCGACGCCGTCGACGCCGCGAAGGCGAAGTGGTGGACCACCGAGTTGCAGGGCCGGGTGCTGGACCGCTGCGTCCAGCTGCACGGCGGCTACGGCTACATGCAGGAGTACGCCATCGCCCGCGCGTGGACCGACGGCCGCGTGTCCCGCATCTACGGCGGCGCCACCGAGGTCATGAAGGAAGTCATCGCCCGGTCGGCCGGGCTGTGACTGGACAGCCCACCGGGCTAGAGGAGACATGTCGATGAGGGATGCAGTGATCGTGGAGGCCGTCCGGACGCCGGTCGGCCGACGGGGCGGGATGCTCGCCGAGGTCCATCCGGCGGACCTGTCGGCGACCACTCTCGGCGCGATCGTGGACCGGACCGGGATCGACCCCGCGCTGGTCGAGGACGTCGTCTGGGGATGCGTCAGTCAGGTCGGCGAGCAGAGCTTCGACATCGCGCGGACTGCGGTCCTGTCGGCCGGGTGGCCCGAGTCGGTGCCGGGCACCACCGTCGATCGGCAATGCGGGTCGTCGCAGCAGGCGATCAGCTTCGCGGCAGCCGGCGTCATCGCCGGGCACTACGACGTCGTGGTGGCCGGCGGCGTCGAGAGCATGACCCGCGTCCCGATGGGCTCCGCCGGCGAGGTCGGGGGCACGCCGTTCGGGCCGCGCTACGTGGCCCGCTACGGGCCCGAGGCGCCCCACCAGGGCGTGGGCGCCGAGCAGATCGCCCGGGAGTGGGGGATCGGCCGCACCGACCTCGACGAGTACAGCCTCCGGTCGCACGCGCGCGCGGCGGCGGCCATCGACGCGGGTGCGTTCGGCGCGCAGACCGTCGCCGTCGACCTCGGCTCGGGCGACCGGGCCGCCGTCGACGAGGGCGTCCGGCGGTCCACCTCGATCGAGCAGTTGGCCTCGCTCCGGTCCGCCTTCCGCGAGGACGGCGTGGTCACCGCGGGCAACGCCTCGCAGATCAGCGACGGCGCCGCCGCCCTGCTCATCACCACCTCGGAGCGAGCAGCGCAGCTCGGACTTCGCCCCCTCGCCCGCGTCCACACCAGCATCGTCGTCGGGTCACCACCGATGCCGATGCTCACCGGGCCGATCCCCGCGACGCGACGGCTGCTCGAGCGCAGCGGCCTGTCGCTCACGGACATCGGCGCGTTCGAGGTCAACGAGGCCTTCGCGAGCGTCGTGCTCGCCTGGTGCGCGGAGTTCGACGTCGACCAGGACCGGGTCAACCCCCTCGGCGGAGCGATCGCACTCGGCCACCCGCTCGGCGCCAGCGGCGCCCGGCTGATGACCACCCTGGTCCACCACCTGCGCGACAGCGGCCAGCGCTACGGCCTGCAGACGATGTGCGAGGGCGGCGGCCAGGCGAACGCGACGCTGCTGGAGGCACTGTGACGGGAACGGAGGGGCGGGTCGCCGTCGTCGGCGGTACCGGAGCACTCGGGTACGGCGCGGCGGTCCGGCTGGCGGCAGCCGGTGTGTCCCTCGCGATCGGCTCGCGGGACGCCGAGCGCGCTGTGCAGGCAGCAGACCGGCTCCGGGCCGACGTCCTGGGCGCGGACGTCATGGGGCTCGTCAACGGCGAGGCCGTCACCGCTGCGGAGCGACTGGTGGTGCTCGCCGTACCGCTGTCCTCACAGGTCTCGACCCTGAAGTCGATCGCGCCGGCGCTCCGCGAGGGCCAGGTCGTGCTGGACACGACCGTGCCGCTCGCGCCCGCGGTCGGCGGCGGCCCGACCCAGGTGGTCGGGCTCTGGCACGGCTCGGCGGCGCAGCAGGCCGCGGCGGCGATCCCGGCGGGCGTCGGACTGGTGTCCGGCCTCCACACGCTCAGCGCGGCGCTGCTGGAGGACCTGGCGTACCCGCTGGACCAGGCGACGCTGCTGTGTGGCGACGTCGCGGCCGACAAGGCGTACGTCGCCTCGGTGCTCGGACGCATCGACGGCCTCCAGGTCGTCGACGCCGGCAGGCTCGAGATGAGCCGCCTGGTCGAGGGCATCACCGCCGTCCTGATCGGCATCAACATCCGCAACAAGACCCATGCGGGCGTCGCGATCACTGGTCTTCCGTCGCCGTCGAGGTGAACCCGCGCGGGCGTGGCGCTCTAGGGTGTTCGCCATGACAGTCGCCGACCGCATCGCCGAGGTGAGCTCCAGCCTCACCGCGGCCGAGCGGCAGGCGGCGGATGCGCTGCTCTCCGATCGTCAGCGGGTGGCGTTCGGCACCGTCGCCGAGAACGCGGCCGTAGCCGGTGTGGGCGCGTCGACGATCCTGAGGCTGGCGGTGAAGATCGGGTTCGACGGGTTCAGCTCGCTGCAGGCCGCGGTCCAGCAGGAGCTCTCGCGCGACCTCGAGCCGCCGTCCGCGCGGATCAAGCACATCGCGCTCGACGAGTCCCTCAGCGACATCGCCGCCGCGGAGACGCTCAACGTCTACCAGACCCTGCAGAACGTCGATCCGGAGGTCCTCGGTCAGGTGGCGGACGCGATGGCCGACCTGGACCGTCGCCTCGTGGTGGTCGCGGGCGAGGCGGCGGCCGGCGTGGCCCGCGAGTTCATGACGAACCTCTACGCGCTGCGTGACGAGGTCTGGCTCCTGGACGGCAACGACGTCGTCATCGGACGCAACCTGGCGCGCCTGCGGAGCAGCGACGTGATGATCGTGTTCTCGGTGCGGCCCTACGACCGGTGGGTCGTCCGTGCCGCCCAGCAGGCGCGCTCGGCAGGCGTGTGGACGGCCCTTGTCACCGACAGCGCCGTCTCGCCGATCGTGCCGCTCGCCGATGCGGTCATGCTCGTGTCGACGGAGACCCGCGGCGCCTTCGAGAGCAACGTCGGCACGCTGGCGCTGTGCAACCTCCTCGTGACGACCGTCGGTGTGAAGGTGGGCGGCCCGGCCTCCGAGCGGCTCGGACAGGCGGAGGGGTCGTGGCGTGAGCTGGACTCCTTCATCAACTGGTGACGACCCGAGGGACGGAGCACGATGAAGGATCCGGCTGATCCGAAGGTGATCGGAAGCAAGGTGCTCCGGCCACGCCAGCAGGTCGAGGAGGGCATCCGTGCGGCGATCATGTCGGGCGAGCTCAAGAGCGGTGACATGCTGCCGCCCGAGGCGGAGCTGGCCCGTCAGTTCGCGGTCAGCCGCACCACGCTGCGCGAGGCGCTGCGGTCGCTGACGACCCAGCACCTGATCGCCAAGGTGCCTGGTGCGCGCGGCGGCAACTTCGTGCGGACCATCGACCACCGCTCGCTGGGCACCGTGATTATCGACTCGATGCGCAACCTGCTCGAGCTGGGCAGCATCCAGTTCACCGAGGTCTCCCTGGTCCGGCAGTACCTCGAGGTGCCGTCGGTCCGGCTGGCGGCGGTCAACCGCACCGACGAGCATCTCCAGCAGCTGGCCACCATCGTCGAGCGGCAGACCGCCGCCACGGTCGACGACCCGGAGGTGCCGAAGCTCGACGAGGAGTTCCACTCCCTCATCGCCCAGGCGAGCGGCAATCGGGTGCTGTCGGCGCTGGTCGAGGCGCTGCACCACGAGACCGAGCCGGTCCACTATCTGGCCCTCACGCCGGAGGTCGGCCGGCAGACCGTGCGGCAGCACCGCAACATCCTGACGGCGATCGCCGACCGGGACCCCGACGGGGGCGAGGCCGCGATCATCGAGCACCTCGAGTACCTCCGCCGGCACAGTGCGCCGTCCGCTGAGGGTACTTAATGTCGGACTGTTGCAGGTTCAGTAAATGTCCGACATTATGGAGCCATGGCTGCCGCCCCACCGTCTCCACCGCTGGCCGGGATGCGGGTGATCGACCTTTCGACGTCGTACGCCGGGCCGACGTGCTCGATGTACCTCGCCGACCTCGGGGCGGACGTGATCAAGGTGGAGAAGCCCGGCGGTGACGACGCGCGCAGCTGGGGCCCGCCGTTCGTGGACGGCGAGTCGGCGTGGTTCGCCTCGGCCAACCGCGGCAAGCGCTCGGTCTGCCTCGACCTCCGGACCCCCGACGGCGCCGATGCGCTGGTCGCGTTGATCGCCGAGGCCGACGTCTTCCTGCACAACCTCAACCCCGCCAAGGTCGAGCGGATGGACCTGGGGGCCGACCGGCTGACCGAGCTCAACCCGCGCCTCGTGTACTGCGGCATCTCCGGCTTCGGTGCCGACGGCCCGGCGAGCAGCCTGCCGGGCTACGACCTGGCCGCCCAGGCGCGCTCGGGCCTGATGTCGGTCACCGGGACGCGGGGCGGCCCGCCGCAGCGCGTGTCGACGGCACTCTCGGACGTCGTCACCGGCATGTGCGCGGCGCTCGCCATCGCCGCCGCCCTGGTCGGCCGCGGCACGCACGGCCGGGGCGACGTCATCGACGTGTCGCTGCTCGACTCCGACCTCGCGCTGATGGCTCCGCGCCTCGCGTCGTTCCTCGCCGGCGAGCCCGAGCCCGCGCCGTCGGGCGGTACGGACTCAGTGCTGGCGGTCTACCAGACCTTCGCGACCGCCGACCGCGACCTGGTCGTCGCGATCGGCACCGACGCGATGTGGCGCCGCTTCTGCGACGCCATCGGCCTGCCGGAGCTCGGCAGCGACCCGGGGCTGGCCGGCAACGCCGCTCGACGGGCGCGGCGGACCGAGCTGGCCGAGAAGGTCCAGGAGGCGCTGCGCACCCGCTCGTCCGCCGACTGGCTCGCGACCCTCGCGGCCGCCGACGTGCCCGCCTCGATCGTGCAGAGCCTCGGCGAGGTCGTCATCGACCCGCAGGTCGTGGCGCGCGGGGCACTGCTGCCCACCCCCGGCGAGGAGAGGCTGGTCGGCGTGCACGCACCGTTCCGGCTGCTGTCGACCGAGCCGCCGACCGTACGACACCACCCCGGCCTCGGAGAACACACCGATGAGGTGCTGGCAGGGCTGCCGGCACCGGAGACGAACGCGCGAGGGAGATCCTGATGTCCGACGACCCCGTCCTCGTGGAGCGTGGCCCGATCGCGGTGATCACCATCAACCGGCCCGCGGTCTTCAACGCCCTGAACTCCGGCGTGCTCGGCGGACTGCGTGCGGCGTACCGCAGCCTGGCGGTCGATCCCGGGTGCCGGGTGGTCGTCATCACCGGTGTGGGCGACCGCGCGTTCAGCGCCGGGGCCGACCTCGACGAGATCTCCCGGCACACCGCCGATGTGGCTCCGGCCGCCATCGCGGAGGGGCAGGCGACCTTCCGGTCGCTCGAGACGGGTCCGATCCCGGTCATCGCCGCGGTCAACGGGCTCGCCCTCGGCGGCGGCTTCGAGCTGGTCCTCGCCTGCACCTTCCCCGTGCTGTCGACGAAGGCGGCCCTCGGCCTGCCTGAGTCCGGGCTCGGCCTGATCCCGGGGTACGGCGGCACGCAGCGGCTGCCGCGGCGCATCGGGTCGGCCGCCGCCCTCCACGTGATGCTGACGGGGGAGCGGCTCACGGCCGACCGGGCCTACCAGCTCGGGCTGAGCCCGGTCCCTCCGGTCGCACCCGAGCGGCTGTTCGACGAGGCCCGCGCGATCGCCGACTCGATCGCGTCGAAGGGTCCGCGTGCCGTCTCCGCCATCCTGCAGGCGGTGCGCTCCGGCGAGGGCCAGGCGCTGGACAGCGCTCTTGCCCAGGAGACGTCGCTGGCCGCCCTCGCGACGATCGGCACCGAGGCGGGCGAGGGCATCAGTGCGTTCCTGCAGAAGCGGCCCGCGCAGTTCGCTCCGCGGACGGCTCCCTCGGCATGACCGGCCTGACCGGCCTGGCGGCCGACCCCGTGGGGTACGTCGCGTTGCACGACGTGCTCGACGAGTCGGTCGCCGACGGGCTCCTCTCGCCCCGCGAGATGGAGGTCCGGCGCACGCTTCGCGAGCTGTGCGCCACGGACGTGGCCCCGGGTGCGGAGGTCGCCGACCGCGAGCACCGGTTCGTCGAGGGGAGCATCGCCGCGATCGCGCGCGCCGGACTGCTGGGCATCCTGGTGCCGTGCGACCTCGGCGGGTCCGGGGACAGCCACGTCGCCTACGCGGTCGCGATGGAGGAGATCGCCGCGGCGTGCGCCGCGACCAGCCTGGTGTTCATGACCCAGATGCATGCGGCGTACCCGATCATGACGGCGGGGTCGCCCGAGGTCCGCGAGCGCTACGTGCCCGGCCTCGCCGACGGCACGGTCATCGGCGCCCTGGGGATCACCGAGCCCGACGCCGGCAGCGACGTCTCGGGGCTGCGCACCACCGCGGTGCGCGCCGGCGACGCGTACGAGATCACCGGCTCGAAGACGTTCATCACGAGCGGCGACCGCGCCGACGTCGTGGTCCTGTTCGCGACCGTGGACCGCTCGCTCGGCCGGCGCGGCATCACGGCGTTCGCCCTCGACGGCGCGGCGCCGGGGCTGACCCGCGGGCGCCCGTTCGACAAGTTGGGCATGCACGGCTCCACCACGGCAGAGCTCTTCCTCGACCGGGTCGCGGTGCCTGTCGGGAGCCGGCTGGGCGACGAGGGCGGCGGCTGGGCGATCGTCATGAGGTCGGTCGTGAAGTCGCGGGTGAGCGCCGCCGCGCAGGGCGTCGGCCTGGCGCGTGCGGCCTACGCCCGTGCGGCGCACGTCCTCAACGCCCTCCACGGCCCGGCCTGGCCCGCGGAGACCACGTTCGCGATGGCGGATCTGCGCGGCCGCATCCTCCAGGCCCGGCTGCTGCTGTGGGCGACCGCGCGGCAGATCGACCAGACCGGCGACGCGGACACCGCCCACGTCGGTGTCATGAAGCAGCAGTGCACCGACCTTGGCTTCCGCGCCGGCGTCGAGGCGGTCCGCATCCTCGGGCCGTACGGCGACATCCGGTCGCTCGAGGTCGAGCGCTGCCTGCGCGACGCGAAGGTCACCCAGATCTACGACGGCACCAACGAGGTGCAGCGACTCCTCATCGGCCGCGACACGGCGACCCGCATGCGGACCGCTTCGGCCCCATCGGCCGACTGACAGCCCAGCAGAAAGGACATCGAGCACATGGTCGACCAGGGGAGGACGGTCGCCGTCGTCGGCGCCGGAACCATGGGATCGGGCATCGCGACCGTCTCGGCACGCGCGGGACTCCGTACGCTGCTGTACGACGTCGACCAGGAGGGTCTCGCGCGCGGTCTCGCGACGGTCGAGGGGTTCTTGACCCGCAGTGCGCAGCTCGGAAAGCTCACCGAGGACCAGGCGGCCGCGGCCAAGCAGAACCTGTCCGGGACCACCGACCTCGGCGACCTGGCGGGAAGCAGCGTCGTGATCGAGGCGGTCTACGAGGACCTGCAGCTGAAGAAGGACCTGTTCGCCCGGCTCGACGACGTCGTCGCCGAGGACACTCTGCTCCACACGAACACCTCCACGCTCTCGGTCACGGCGATCGCCTCGGGGTCCCGCCACCCGGAGCGAGTGGTCGGCACCCACTACTGCAACCCGGCCCCGCTGATGAAGCTGGTCGAGGTCGCCGACGGGCTGCACACCAGCCCTGCGGCGCGTGCCCGGACCATCGAGTTCCTGGAGACGGTGGGCAAGACCACCGTGATCACCAAGGACCGGCCCGGGTTCATCGTCAACCGTTTCCTCATCCCCTGGGAGAACCGGTGCATCGCCGCACTGGAGTCCGGGCTCGGCACCAAGGAGTCCATCGACACGGCGGTGACCGGCGCGCTGGGCCACCCGATGGGCCCGTTCCGGCTGCTCGACATCGTCGGGCTCGATATCCACCAGCAGGTCGCGACGCGGCTCTACGAGCAGCTGCGTGAGCCACGGTTCTTCCCGCCGCCACTCGTCGAGCGGATGGTCGCCGCCGGCGACCTCGGTCGCAAGACCGGGCGCGGCTTCTACATCTACGACGACACCACGCTGTTCGGGTCCTGAGAGATCCAGGGAGAGGTACGACATGCCTGAGTTCGCCCACGTCGCCGTCCTCGGCTTCGGCACCATGGGAGCCGGGATCGCGCAGCTGGTCGCCCAGTCCGGGGTCCGGGTCACCGTGCTCGAGTCCGAGCAGGGCCGCGTCGCCGCCGGTCGCCGGTTCGTCGAGGACTTCCTCGAGAAAGGCGTTGCCCGGGGCAAGACGAGCCCCGAGGAGCGCGACGCGGTGCTGGGCCGGATCACCGGCACCCTGACCGTCGCCGATCTCGCCGACGCCGACCTGGTCATCGAGGCGATCACCGAACAGCGGGACGCGAAGGCCGAGCTGTTCCGCGCGGTCGACGAGGTGGTCTCGACCGACGCCGTGGTGGTCACCAACACCTCGGCGCTCTCGGTCACGGACCTGTCCACGTCGGTCCGCGAGCCGGGTCGCTTCGCCGGGCTCCACTTCTTCAATCCGGCCCCGCTGATGAAGGTGATCGAGGTGGTGCGCGCGGTCCGCACCGACCAGTCGGTCGTGACCGGGCTCGAGGCCTTCGTGCAGTCGCTCGGCAAGGACCCGGTCGTGGTCAAGGACCGACCCGGGTTCCTGGTCAACCACCTGTTGATGCCCTACCTCAACGACGTGGTCCAGGCCTACGACGACGAGCTCGCCACGGCCGAGGACATCGACGTGGCGCTGAAGCTGGGCCTCGGCTACAAGCTCGGGCCGCTCGAGCTGCTCGACATGATCGGCCTCGACGTCCACCGGCACGCGACGGGTAGCGCCTACGCTGCGACGCTCGACCCGGCGTACGCCGTACCGCCGCTGCTGCACCAGATGGTGGCCGCCGGCCGGCTCGGCAACAAGTCCGGCGAGGGCTTCCGAACGGGGGAGAAGGCATGACCGAGTACGACGACATCCACGTCGCGCAGGACGGGCCCGTCCTGACGCTCACCATCGACCGGCAGGACGCCGGCAACAAGCTCCGGGCCCAGACCTGCCTCGAGCTCGTGGACGCGCTCCAGCGGTTCCGGCTCGACCCCGCGCTGCGGGCGGCGGTCCTGACCGGCGCCGGCGACAAGTTCTTCTGCATCGGCGGCGAGCACGACCACGCGACGAGCCTCGACCAGTCGCAGGTGATCCCGATCATCGACGTCTACCAGGCGATCGACACGGTCACGAAGCCCGTGGTCGCCGCGGTGAACGGCTTCGCGGTCGGCGGCGGCAACGTCCTGCACACCGTCTGCGACCTCACGGTCGCGTCCCGCACCGCGGTGTTCCGCCAGGTGGGTCCGATGGTCGGCAGCTTCGACGCCGGCTACGGGACCTGGTACCTCGAGGACACGATCGGCCGGAAGCGGGCCAAGGAGATGTGGTACCTCAATCGCAAGTACTCCGCCGAGCAGGCGCTCGCGATGGGCCTGGTCAACGACGTGGTGGAGCCGGAGGAGCTGATGGAGCGCGCCGCCGAGGTGGCGCGCGAGATCGCCTCGCGCTCCCCGATGGCCATCGGTGCGCTCAAGACGGCCTTCTCCGCGCGGCACAACGGTGTCTCCGGGCAGGCGCGCCTGGCGCACGATCAGCTGCTGACGCTCTACCTGACGACCGACGAGGCCCACGAGACGAACGCCGCCTTCGGCGAGCGCCGGGCGCCGGATCCGGAACGGTTCTGGTCGTGAGGACGACCCGCGACACCGACCAGGGCGACCTCCTCGCCCTGGTCGACGAGGTGATCGGCGACCTGCCGCAGCCCCTGACCGCAGCCGCGGTCGTGCAGACCCGGCGGGCGCTGGCCGACGCCGGCCTCTGGTCGCTGGGGATCCCCGAGAGTGCCGGGGGCGGCGGCGCCGACGAGGCGATGCTCGGCCTCGTCGTCGCCCGGGTCGCGAGCCGGAGTGCCGCTCTCGCCGTCTCCCTCGTGCAGGCGCACGCGGCGGCGGGCGCGCTCGCGGGCGACCCGGCACGGTCGGACCAACTCGCCGCGATCGTCGCCGGCGATCTCGGCGCGGCGGCGGTCGAGGCAGGACACCGGCTCGACCCCGACGGCGCCGCCCACGAGGGGACGCGGGTGGATCTGGTCGGCGACCTCGGCCTGGTGGTCGTCCTGCAGGGCGGTGCGGCGGCGGTGATCCGTCCTGACGGCACGGCGCGCGAGCTGCCGACGACCGGCTTCGACGGAGGGCGGACCCTGCTCCTCCCGGCGGGGCCTCAGGACTCCGAGCCGCTCGACGGCGTCGACACCGGCGTCGTACGACGCCTGCTGGCGGTGGGCGCCCTGGCGGCCGCAGCCGGGGTGGCGACGGCCGCAGCCGCGCAGGCGACGTCCTATGCCGCGGGCCGGGTGCAGTTCGGCGGGCCGATCGCGGACCTGCCTACGGTCCGGGCGTCCCTCGACGGCCAGGCGCGGGTTGCCGGTCAGGCGTGGGGCGACGTGCTGTCCGCGGGCAGTTTCACGCTGGCCGAGGTGGTCGAGGCGGCCCTCGACGCCGGGGAGCGGGCAATCGACGTGTGTGCCGACGCGCTCCAGTGCCACGGGGGCTACGGCTACCTCGCCGAGTACCCCGCCGAGCGACTGCTGCGAGACGCCGTGTCACTGCGAGCCTGGTCCCCGGCTGGCGCGATTGCGCGCAGCCTGGCGGGGGCGATGGCATGAACGACGACCTGCCGCTCGACGGCCTCCGGGTCCTCGATCTCTCGACCCTGCTGCCCGGTCCGATGACCACTCTGGCGCTGCACGAGGCCGGTGCCTCCGTGGTCAAGGTCGAGCGCCCGGGCGCCGGCGACGAGATGCGCGGCTACCGGCCCCGCCTCGGAGCGGTCAGTGCCAACTACGCGCTGCTGAACCGCGGCAAGAACGTGGTGACGGCCGACCTCAAGGACCCCGCTGACCTCGCGGCGGTCCTCGACCTGGCCGCGCGCTCCGACATCGTGCTCGAGCAGTTCCGCCCGGGGGTCGCCGACCGGCTCGGCCTCGGCTACGACGCCGTGCGCGAGCGCAATCCCGGCGTCGTCTACTGCTCGATCTCCGGCTACGGGCAGGCGTCCCGGCAGCGCGGCCGTGCTGCCCACGACCTGAACTACCTCGCTGAGTCCGGGCTGCTGGGCACTGTCGGGGGCGCCGACCACAGCCCGACGCTGCCGCCGACCGTGATCGCCGACCTCGCGGGCGGCACCTACCCCGCCCTCGTCAACATCCTGCTCGCGCTGCGGCGTCGGGACCGCACCGGCCGGGGTGCATACCTCGACATCTCGATGACGCACAACCTGCAGGTGCTGGCGTACGGCTACGTCGCCACCCACCAGGGGGGAGGCGGCTGGCCGGAGCGTTCGCAGGAGCTGCTGACCGGCGGCAGCCCCCGGTACCGCATCTACGCCACCGCCGACGGGCGGCACCTCGCCGTCGCCGCGCTCGAGGACAAGTTCTGGGCCCGGCTCACCGAGCTGGTGGGCCTGGACCCGGAGCTGGCGGCACGGACGACCGCCCTGGCCCCGGTGATCGCGGCTCTGCAGCGGATCTTCGCCAGCAGGACCGCCGCCGAGTGGCAGGACCTGCTCGGCGACGAGGACGTCTGCGTGAGCGTCGTCGCGTCCTTCGCCGAGGCCGTCGAGGCGGGGCTCGTCGTGGTGGACCATCCCTACCTCGTCAGCGCCAGCGGCACCGTCGTCGCGGGCTTGCACAGCATCGTCGACGACGGCCTCCGGCGTCCGCCGTGGACAGAAGCCGCACCGGAGTCGCCGACACCGGTCGCCTCCGCAGCGCTCTGGTCCGAGGCCGAACCCAGCTCAGAGGAGACGTCGTCGCATGGAGCCTGAGCCTGAGGTACGAGAGGCCGAGCCGACCGAGGCGGTCGGGGTCGACCGCCAGTTGGTCGGGGTCGTCGCCGAGCAACTGACGGGGGAGCGCAGGGTCGCGGCCACGCCCGACACCGTCCGACGCCTGGCCGCGCTCGGGTACGACGTGGTCGTCGAGGGCGGGGCCGGGGCCGACGCCCAGTTCTCCGACGCCGCCTACGCCGAGGCGGGTGCCCGGATCGGTGCGCGCGCGGACGCCTGGGCCGCCGACGTCGTGCTGAAGATCAACGCGCCCACCGACGCCGAGATCGCGATGCTGCGGTCCGGCGCGTCCCTGGTCAGCCTGCTCAGCCCGGCTCTCGCACCCGACCTGCTGGAGAAGCTGGCCGCGCGCGGGCTCACCGCCCTCGCGCTCGACGCCGTGCCCCGGATCTCCCGGGCCCAGTCCATGGACGTGCTCAGCTCGATGGCCAACATCGCCGGCTACCGGGCGGTCGTCGAGGCGGCGCACGCGTTCGGGCGCTTCTTCACGGGGCAGGTCACCGCGGCGGGCAAGGTACCGCCGGCCAAGGTCCTCGTGGCCGGCGCGGGGGTGGCGGGGCTCGCCGCCATCGGCGCCGCCAGCAGCCTGGGTGCGGTGGTCCGGGCGACCGACCCCCGGCCCGAGGTGGCCGACCAAGTCAAGTCGATCGGCGGCGAGTATCTCCCGGTCGACGTCGAGGTGGAGCAGGGCACCGATGGGTACGCCCGCGCCACGTCGGAGGCGTACGACCGGCGCGCCGCCGAGATCTACTCGGAGCAGGCAGCCGAGGCGGACATCATCATCACCACCGCGCTGATCCCCGGCCGGCCCGCACCGCGACTCATCACCGAGGCCGTCCTGGCCCGCATGAAGCCGGGGAGCGTCGTCGTCGACATGGCCGCCGCCCAGGGCGGGAACGTCGCCGGCACGCGCCCCGGGGACGTCGTCGTCACCGAGAACGGTGTGACCGTCATCGGCTACACGGACCTGGCCGGCCGCCTGCCCACGCAGGCCTCGCAGCTCTACGGCACCAACCTGGTCAACCTGCTCGCGCTACTCACCCCCGGCAAGGACGGCCACCTGCTCCTCGACCTGGAGGACGCCGTCCAGCGGGCGGTGACCGTCGTCAAGGACGGTGAGGTCACCTGGCCGCCACCGCCCCTCCAGGTCTCGGCAGCTCCGCCGGCTCCGGTCGCTGCACCTCCTACGCCATCGCCGCCTGCCCCGGCGCTCTCCCGACGCGTGCGCCGGACCGTGCTCATGGCCGCGGGTGTCGCGACCTTGTTCCTCGTCAACGCCTTCGCGCCCGCCCCGCTGCCGGAGCACGTCACCGTGCTCATGCTCGCCGTGGTGGTGGGCTACTACGTGATTGGCAAGGTGCACCATGCGCTGCACACGCCCCTGATGTCGGTGACCAACGCGATCTCGGGGATCATCGTCGTGGGTGCAATGCTGCAGATCGCCCACGACGACGCCCTCATCCGTTCCCTGTCCGTCGTCGCGATCCTCCTCGCCAGCATCAACGTCTTCGGCGGCTTCGCCGTCACCCGACGCATGCTCGGCATGTTCTCGAAAGGCTGACCACCTCCCATGAGCGCGGAGAGCATTGCCGTCGCGGCGTACATCGTCGCTTCCTTGCTGTTCATCCTCAGCCTGGCAGGGCTGTCTCGTCACGAGTCCTCCCGGCGAGGTGTCGTCTTCGGCATCGCCGGGATGTCGATCGCCCTGGCTGCCACGGTGGGGCTCGTCGCGAACGTCGGCGACGGTCTGTCGATCCTCCTCCTGGTGCTCGCGGTCGCCGTCGGTGGCGTGATCGGACTGTGGCGTGCCCGTGTCGTCGAGATGACCGGCATGCCCGAGCTGATCGCGCTGCTGCACAGCTTCGTCGGCCTGGCGGCCGTGCTAGTCGGCTGGAACGGCTACCTGGAGGTCGAGCGCGGCGCCGGGTCGTACGACGGAGCGCTGCTGGGCATCTTCCACGCCGAGGTCTTCATCGGGGTCTTTATCGGTGCATTATCCGGCTAATTTCCGTCCGTGGTGGACTGTTGGCCGGTTAACGCTGTCAGTCTCGGGTGAGTC
>NZ_BAAGRO010000030.1:0-22261 GCF_054782915.1 Nocardioides hungaricus
ACGCCACCTGCACAAACGCAGATCGGAGCGCATGGACGTCTGATCGAACCTGAGTTCCTAGAGATTGCCGGCTGAGGCGCTCGGGACTGACCTGTCGTGAAGAAGCTCCTGCTCGCCGGACTGCCGGTCCTGATCATCTTCATGGGCCTGCCGCTGCTGGTCTCCCTGATGGTGATCATGAGCACGACCGCGGCCGCGGAGTGCCGCACCCAGACCAACCAGACCGCCCCCACCGAGCTCGGGGACCTCGGCGTCATCGACGGGCCCGTGGGCGGCCCGGTCAAGGGCAAGGTCACCCTGGCGCAGGCCAACATCCCGCGCCGGTCCGGCCTGGACGGCTTCCGCGCGTCCATGCCCAAGGTCCTCTCGACCAACCCCGACTTCGTCACCCTCAACGAGGCCAGCGGGTGGAGCCTGGCACAGATCGAGGCCGCCGCCCCCGGCTACGGCGCGTTTCGGGTCTCCGACCACACCGGCGACAACAACTCCATGGGCAACGTCGTGCTCTGGAAGCGCGACACCTGGTCCAAGGCCAACGGCGGCCGGGTCACCCTCGTCGTCGACGACAACACCTACTACCAAGGCCGGGCGGTCACCTGGGACCGGTTCGCCACGTGGGTGATCCTCGAGCGCGCCGACGGCGCCGTGGTCTCGGTCATCTCCACCCACCACATGACCAACCCGCACAAGTGGCCCCGGCAGCACGGGAACCCGCCACTGACCCGGCCCCAGCAGTACGGCGCCGGCATGGACATCCTGCTGCAGCTGCGCAACTCGCTGGCCACCCACGGCCCGGTGCTCATCGGCGGCGACATGAACACCCACCCCTCCTACACCGACCTGCCGTGGGCGGCGGCCGCGAAGATGAAGGCCGCCGGCTACGGCTGGCACAACCACGCGGTCGACTTCGTCTTCTTCCCCCAGCACCAGGGCGTGCGCCTCGAACAGGGATGGTCCGGAACGATGATCTCCGACCACCACTGGATCTCCGCCCGCCTCTCCATGAACGGCGTCGGCCCCGAGAGCGCGCCCACGCCCGCGGCCACCAGCGACGGCGTGGTGAACGCCGCCCACACCACGAAGACGGCGGCCGAGCCGCCATCCGGGGACGTGCTCGCCCAGCTGATGCGGCTGCGGTTCGCCTCCAGCTACCCGACCATTACCGCCGAGCAGGCCCGCAACGCGATCACCATCGCCCAGGTCGCCCGCGACCTCCAGGTGCCCCGCCGCGGGCTGCAGATCGCGATCGCCACCGCGATCCAGGAGTCCAAGCTGGTCAACCTCGCCGGCGGCGACCGCGACTCCGGCGGCCTGTTCCAACAGCGCCCCTCTCAGGGCTGGGGCAGCCGTGCCGAGGTCACCAACCCGGTCCTCGCCGCACGGGCCTTCTTCGGCGAAGCCCAGCGCACCGGCAACCCCGGACTGCTCGACATCCCAGGCTGGCAGAACATGCCGCTGACCCAGGCCGCCCAGGCCGTGCAGCGCTCCGGCTACCCCGACGCCTACGCCCAGTGGGAGGACATCGCCGGCGACATCACCGATCTGCTTGGCGGCGACCTGCCCGACCTTCCCGACGACGGCTCCACCACGAACGTGGCCAACTGCCAGGGCGAGACCGTCAACCCGGTCACCGTCGGCACCCTCAACCTGCTCGGCGCCGGCCACACCGACAAGGCGGGGGAGCGGCCCGGTTACGACCCCTGGGACAAGCGACTCCCCGGGGCCATGCGCACGATCGAGAACGCAGGCGTCACGATCGCCGGCCTCCAGGAGGTGCACGGCCCGCAGGCCAAGGCGCTGGAGAACCAGTACGCGGCCAAGTGGGGGATCTACCCGGCCAGCGGGAAGGCGCAGAACCGGGTCATCTGGGACCGCAACGAGTGGAAGCAGACCGACGGCCGCCTCGTCGACATCCCCTACTTCGGCGGCAAGGACGTCGGCATGCCCCTGGTGCAGCTGACGTCGACGACCACCGGCCAGGTCATCTGGGTGTGGAGCATCCACAACCCGGCCGACACCCACGGGAACGGCGCCGCGCACCGCAAGGAGGCGCTGCGCCGCCAGCTGGCCACCATGACCGACCTCGTCGGCACCGGCACCCCGGCGGTGATCCTGGGCGACTTCAACGACGGCAAGGACGGCAACAACTCCTCACACTGCGCGCTCACCCCCGAGCTCACCAACGCCTTCGGTGGATCGGCAGAGCCGTGCAAGAAGCCCGAGAAGGACGCGCCGATCGACCACATCTACGGCGCAAACCTCACCTGGGCCAGTGCCGAGGTCGACAACAGCACGCAGGCCAGCAAGCTCGCCGACCACCCACTGGTGGTCGCCACCACCGCGGGCAGCAGCGCGGGCTGCGCGGTCGCGCAGGCGACCAACTACAACCTCGGCCCGGTCAAGCCGCAGCTGACGCAGCTGGTCAACATCCTCGGCCCGATGTTCGACATCAAGACCGTCGGCGGCTACCGCGAGAGCGCCACCGACCCCAACGGCCACCCGGCCGGGCTCGCGGCCGACTTCATGGTCCCGCTCACACCCGCCGGCAAGGCCCAAGGAGACGCGCTCGTGGCCTACGCCCAGGCCCACGCTCGCGAGCTCGGGATCGACTACATCATCTGGTACCAGCGCATCTGGTCGACCGAGCGCGCCGACGAGGGCTGGCGGCCGATGGAGGACCGAGGGACGGCCACCGCCAACCACATGGACCACCCGCACATCAACGTGCTGCCCGACGCCAAAATCACCCCGATCGGCCTCGACGGCGCATCCTGCGACGAGGTGGTCTACCCGGTTCCCGCGCAGTACATCGGCACCGACAACCACAACTGGCACGAGACCGGGCCCTACTGGTCCAACTGGCACACCGGAACCGACTTCTCCGCGCCCTGCGGCACGACCGTCTACGCCGCGCACGCCGGCACCATCGAGATCGACACCAGCCAGGGCTGGGCCGGACCGCAGCTGGTCAAGGTCACCACCGGCGCCGGCTCGCTGACCACCTGGTACGCGCACATACAGAGCGTCACCGTCAGCCGCGGCCAGACCGTCGCCGCCGGCGAGCCGATCGGCCAGGTCGGCAAGGAAGGCAACGTCTCCGGGTGCCACCTCCACTTCGAGGTCCACCTCAAGAACGGCTCGATCTACGGCCCCGACAACGTCGACCCCTCGACCTGGCTGGCTGAGAACGCCTCAAAGCCGACCCGCTCCGTCTGATCGCTGCCGGACGCTCCGGCACATAGGTGACCAGCCAGAACTTTCGACCACGAGGTGAATCCATGCAGAGAGAGCGCCGACGCGACCCGTACCCCTGGACCTGGGAGATCCCTGTCGCCGTCGCCCTGGCGACGCTCTTCGTCATCGTCATCGGCATCCAGCTGAGCCGATCGGTCGCTAACCTGCTCGCCGGCGCCGGGTGGACCTGGCCGGACGCCAACGCCGGCGCGTTCCCCTCCCCGATCGGGACCGCCTTCTGGACCAGCCTCCCCGGCGTGCTCGGCGGCCACGCCGACGCCGGCCTGCCCACCCCAATCCCGGACGACCTCGCCGGCCGCGGGCTGGTGTGGGCGAGCCTCGCGCTCACCGAGGCCGCCCTGCTGACCGCCACGATCTGGGTCGGCGTGTGGGCCTACCAGCGCTGGGGCCCGGGACGCATGCGCGGCATGGCCACCGCCGCCGAGGCCGAGAAGCTGCTGGGCGTCACCCGGCTGCGCAAGGTCGCCGGCATCGTCCGCCCCGACCTCTACGGCAAGCACGCCACCGCTCCGGCGGCACCCGTCCAGCGCACCGCCGGCGACCTAACCGAACACCCCGGGCCACAGCTCGGCCACGGGATCAGCCCGTGGCTCCTGGGCGGCCGCCGCACGACGGAGGAGCGATGAAGCTGAGGTTCAACCCGCTGGACGTGGGCTGGCGCATCGGCGACGCACACGAGCCGCGCGGCGGCGAGCTGTGGGTGCCGTGGGACCGCACCGCCGGCGTGATCGGCCCGCAGGGCTCCGGCAAGACACTCGACCTGCTCACCCCGGCGCTGCTCGGCGCCCCGGGCGCTGCCCTGGTGACCCTGACGAAGGTCGAGGACCTGCTACTCAGCCTCACCGAACGCTCCCGCGACGACCGGCCCTGCGTAGTGCTCGACCCGTTCGGGCTGGCCGAGGGCGTCATCGACGAGCTGATCTGGGACCCGATCGCCGGCTGCGTGGACCCGAAGGTCGCCGAGCGACGTGCCAAGGCCTTCACCGCCGGCACCGTCAAGGGCGCGATCACCGGCGGCACCGGCGACGACGCCGCCCGCTTCTACGCCGCGGAGTCCGCGAAGGTGCTGCAGGGCTACTTCCACGCCGCGGCGCTCACCGGCAAGACCCTCGAGGACGTCCTGCAGTGGGTCGCGAACCCGACCGCGGCCACCCAGCCGATGGAGATCCTGCGCCGGCACCCGCACGCCGAGCCGTTCTGGCACGGCCTGCTGCACGGCGCGCTCAACGGTGACGACCGCACCGCCGGCAACACCGTCACCACCGTGCAGCAGGCGGTGTCGCTGTTCTTCCAGGCCGACATCCGCCGCCGCTGCGTACCCAGCCCCGGGCACCCGGCCACAGACCTGGCCGACGTGATCCGACGCCGCGGCACCATCTACCTGCTGGGCCGCGAAGACCCCTACGCCTCGGCCAGCCCGCTCATGACCGCGGTGGCCGAACACGTCCTGGACACCGGGCTGCTGCTGGCCAACAACTCCCCATGGGGAGGCCGGCTGTGTCCACCGCTGGTCTCGGTGCTCGACGAGCTGCCGTCGACCGCGCCGCTGCCGACCCTGCGGACCCGCATGGCCAACGAGCGTGCCCTGGGGCTGTCGTTCATCTGGGCCGCCCAGACCCGGCCCCAGTTGACGAGCATCTTCGGCGAGCACGAGGCCCGGGCGCTGCTCGGCCTCACCAACACCCTGGTCATGTTCGGCGGATCCAAGGACGTCGCCTTCAACCAGGAGATCTCCGACCTCCTCGGCCAGGTCCGCATCGGCAGACGAACCCACCGCGGCGGCGGCAGCGGATACGAGGGTGACGACATCGCGATCATGCGGCCCGAGGAGGTCCGCCAGCTCCCCGAGCGTCGTGCCCTGGTGATCGCTGAGAACGGCAAGCCGATCATCGCCAAGCTGCACCGCTGCGTGGAGGGAAAGGCCGGCGAGAAGCTGCTGGCCGACCAGCGGGCGCTCCGGGCGCGGCTCACCAACGACCGCCGCATGGTCATCACCCCCGAAGCCCGGGCCACCGCCGCCCTCGTCGAGGCGCGCCGCCTCGGCTTCGTCGACGACGAGACAGACTCGACAAGGAGTGAGCTGTGACGACCGAACGGGCCCGACGGGCCGCACCCACCCCCACCCCGATGGTCTACGCGTTCCCTGTGCCGGGGGAGCACGTCCGGCTGGCCTACCGCGAGCTCCACCTCGCCATCAATGGCACCGAGGAGCAGAAGAAGGCCCTGGGCAACCACGCCCTGCTGCCCCGGCCATGGGAGCCGGCCACGTGCCTGGACCCCGAGCTGCGCCACCAGCTGTGGGAGTGGCTCGAGGAAGTCGTGATCTGGCTCAACCGCGAGTACACCTGGGACGTCTCCGGTCCCATTCCCAGCTGCTGGCCCGTGCACCCGCACCTGGTCCATGAGATCGCGGTCCTGGCCGACCAGCGACGCCGCGCCGGACTCGCGATGACCAGCGACGCCCTCGAGGAGTGGCACCGCTACTGCCTGCCGGCGTTCGCCGACCGCATGCGCAACCGGCTGCGGACCCACTGCGACGACGAGCACAAGAGCTGGCCCGCCAGGCCCCGGCACAACGAGCACCTCGGCGAGGCAAACACCCAGCGGCGTGAGAACGCCTTCGCCCACGACATCGACGCGCTGCCCGTCAACCGACGCGCCCACGAGCACCCCGAGCCAACTGGTCGACCGCGCCTGGCCCAGGTCGACCTGGACACCGGCGAGATCAAGGACGACCCCCTCGGTGCGCAACCGCGCACCCGAACCGAGAAGGGCCCCCGAATCTGACGCGAGCATTCGCGGCGGTAGGACGCTGGTCGCGGCTATGCCTCGCCGACGATCTCGACCGTCGCCGGCGCCTTGATCCGCAGCGGAGCATGACGGGCGTCACCCCGCGACCGTCGGGCCGTTGGATCTCGGGAGGATCGGGAGCTTCTTCGCCAGCAGCTGAGTGGGGCTGGGCGGCTCGTCGATTTCGTGTCGTCCGCGGGCCGGTGGGCGCCTACGGATTCAGCCGCGCGTCAGCCCGTTGCACGATGCGGAGGAGCAGGTCGGCGAGTTGGATCACTTCGGCGGCCTCGACGGCGTCGTCGAACTGAACGGTGCGATGGCTGGCCGGGTTCTTGTAGGCACCGATCGCGCCGGCGAACAAGTCGGCGATCGCCTGCTGCTCGCCGCCCTCCGCACCGGGATCGCGAAGAACGCCGTCCTTGGGGCTGAACGCCTTCCTCATCAGGGCCACTCCGAGGAGTTCGTTTGGCAGACCGGCGACGCGGCGCACTTCCACCTCGACGGCCTTCATCGCCGCGAAGGATGCCGTCTCGTAGTCACCGAGAGCGAAGTTCGATCGGGCAGACGACAGTGCAGGATGAAGGCTGCCCGAGAGTCGATCGTCCGCCCAGACCTTCGAGAGCGCCTTGGGATCCTCGAGCAGGGCCCGTCCCTTGCTCGTGACTCGGCTCCAGTCGCTGCCTTGGGGGTTCTTGGAAGAGTGGCCAATCAGGGCATGGGACTCGAGCCATGCCCAGGCATCCGACAGACGAGCGAGCATGGCCTCGAGGTCGGGCGGGGACTGGTCGTATCCGCCGCGCTGCTTGAATCCCTGGATCAGGTTGTTGAAGTTCGGATCGGGGCCCAACGACCTGAGCAGGTTCAGGCTCAGATCGGGCAACGGAAGATTCCGAACGTCGTCGTAGGACAGGCTCATGAAGCGAGGCTAAGGCCGGACGTTCCTCCGCGTGGGCTCGCCAGGGGAGGGGTCTGCGCCGAGCACGTCCCGATCGTTCGTGAGCGGCTGGATGGTGACGCTCTAGGGTGCTAGTCATGGCAGGCATCCCGGTCGTGCTCGAGACGTTCAGCTGGCCGACGCGCTCGGCCGCCGAGGCAGCGTTCCGCGGGATCCTGCGGGAGTCCGGCTACTCGGTCGGCGACGCCGTCTCGGACCCGGTCCACCACCGGATGCTCATCGAACTCCTCGAGCGCCACCCGGAACACGCCCAGAAGACTGGCCCGGGCGTCAAGGAGTTCTTCATCGGTCGAACTCGCGATGCGAGCGGTGTGTTCGTCGGGGCCAAGGCGATCGGCATCTGGATCCGCCGCGTCGATGGCGAGGAGGTGGATTTCAGTTACCTCACCGCGATTCGCCAGCACTCGGCGAAGTCCGACGCCAAAGAAGCGCTGCGGACAGAAGTCGACGACCGGCGGCAGGAGTACCGCGAGGCGCGCTTCGCTTCGCGAGAGGAGGTGCGGAGCGACCTGTCTGGAGATCGGATCGACAACCTTCGCGACGCGCAGGTCATCTACATGAGCCCGACCTGGGGACAGCTCACCTATCGATTCGCGGAGAGGGAGGGTGGTTGGGGCGAACTGGCCGCAACCCCAGCGGCGAGCGGGATCGCAGCCGTCGGGTCACGCCTCGCCGACCGGAGCCAGGCGGGCCGATGGCTAGTATTTCACGCGCGCCACGCCAAGCTGGGCCTCGCGACCGCGTCCGAAGCCTCCCGACGTCGCCAGACCAGCGATCTCGACTGGATGCCTGTCGACCCGAACGACTAGTCAGCCTCCGGTGCTGTCTCGCCGCGCCGCGTCGCCACCTCGAGCACGTCACCGATCTCGCGCTGGAGGAGCACCGGCACGCCAAGCCCATCAAGGTTCTGAGCCGCGAGCCATGCCAGGGCCTCCGTGCGCGACCACTCGTCGACTCCAATGAAGTCGGACAGGGCAACGGTGGCTGTTCGGGACAGACCCAGCGACATGAGCACGACCTCGCTCGTGCGGGAGACGCCGAGCTCGAGCATCATCGCGTAATCAGGTCGAGCAGCAGTCTCCAACCCGAGCTCAGTCGAGTACACCTCGAGCAGATCGGCGTAGCAGGCGAGGTACTTCGGCGCATGGAACCTTGCGATCGATTCGATGTCTCGCATGACGTCTCGGATCGCCCTCGCTGAGGTGAGCGATGCGTTGAACGAGAGCCTTTGGTCGATCAGCCGAGAGAGGGGCATACCCTTCATCCAGTTGACGACGAGGTTCGCGAGCTGCCACTTGCGCCGATCCTCCCCGGAGCGGGGCGCGCCGAAGACGCTCGTCATCGTTGCGCCGACCCGCACGAGCGCCTCTTGGAATCGGGCTCGAGCATCGGGCTCCTCGGGGAGTGGCAATTGGAGCTCTGTCGGCGTCTTCCCGGATCGCCGGAAGCTCTCCAAGAGCCGCTCCATCGAGATGGGCGCGATCCCCGTGTGTCGGCTCACGATCTCGACGGGGATCGTCAGGTCGGTCGCCGCGCGTACGACGGCGGACTCGACCTCGCTTCGTTCCGATTCCAGGGGAATACGATCGAGAAGGGGCTGGATGGACTCGCCTGCGAGGTGCCGCGAGCACAGGTACGCGAAGAGGCTTTCAGCGGCGCTGTCGTCGTGCACCTCATCGACGGAGCGAACGAATGCGAGCAGCCCCGACGCGTCGTCGAGCCCGTTGCTGACTGCTCGGGTGATCTGTGACCGCTTTCGCACCCGCGGTAGGTTGGGCCACAGGCTTTCATCGTCGGTGTCGATGCACACGACGTTGCCTTCGAACTCCTTGCCCCAGCGCCCCGCGCGTCCCGCGAGGTTCCAGAAGTCGCCTTCGCGGAGCGGATTGCCGGGGCCCTTCTGAGGGTTGCGCATGAAGATCGTCCGGCACGGGAGATTCACGCCCTCCAGCAGTGTTGAAGTGCAGACCAGGTAGTGGATCTTGCCTTCTCCGAAGAGGCGCTCGATCTCCGTTCGCACCACCAGCGGCATGTTCCCGTAGTGGAAGGCCACGCGCCGGGCCAGCACGTCGGCGAGCAAGTACCTGCTGTGCACAGCGGTCTTGATCAGATCCCGCAGATCGTCGATCTCCGTGTCAGCCTCCGCCAAGGCCGGGAGCTGCTCGTAGACCGCCTTCGCGACCTTCTCGGCTTCGCTCGGGCCGTTGACGTAGATGACGTTTCCTGGGGTGTTTCCGGCCAGCGCATGCGCCACCAGCGCGATGCGCATGGGCACAGTCGTCGCGCGTTGCGCGAGCACGAGTTCGCCGACTCTGTGGCTGTTCCCATCCGACACCAGAGATACGGCTCTGCGCTGAGGCTTCCGGTTGATGTGCTCGACCCATAGGAGGTTCTGATTGACGGTGACTGTCTCGGAGACGAACGAGTCGAAACGCCGGTCGGCGGGCGCGTTTTCGACCAGCAGTTCCGGGTTGGAGGTCAAGGGGCTGGCGAACAGCACTTGCGCCTCCGGGCTGCGCCGGATGGAGCGCTCGATCGCGTGCTGGAGAAGAACTCCCCGTGCGTCACCGGCGAGCGATTGCGCTTCATCAACGAAGAGGAGGTCCACGCTGAGAGACGGAAGGAGCTCCAGCACCAGGTGGAGCCGCTCCTGCGTGACGACCAGGACCGTCCGTGACGACTCCGCGAGGTCGGGGTCCCACGGCATGGTGAAGACGTCGACGTCCGATGGCGCCTCGCGCCGGAGATCACGCGAGACTTCCTCGATCAGGGCGCGCGTCGGCACGAGATACACAAGCGTCAACGGGCCTGGCTGGCGCGCGACCTCCAAGAAGTGCTCTCTGATGATCCTGGACTTCCCAGTGGAGGTCGGAGCCGACACGCTCAGCCAGTCGTTCGTCTCTACTGCTTCCCAGAACTTCCCCTGAAACGGATTGACAGGCAGCACACGGCCGTCTGAGAGGCGGACCGAGTAGTCGATGCGGCTCCGGACGACCTCCATCCGGAGCGCACCCGGCAGACGTCGCCAGACGTCGGCCGGCAGCCGATCCCGGGACTCCGCCAGCTCCACGGCCATGTGATTGCCGCTGCGTTCGAGCAGCGCGGCGGCGGCCGCCTTGTGAGCGTCCTCCGCGTCCGAGGACAGCATGCACGCCGTGGCGATTCTGAGCACCGCGGATTGCGCGCGCTCTGATTGAGCCGACGTGATCGCGCTGGCGTAGAGAAGGGCGAACCCCCAATCGACCGAGGGGGCTTCCTCATCCCACTCCACCGCCGCGAACTCCGAACGGACCGTCAGCCTGCGAGCGGCGTCGAGCAAGTCTCTGAACTTGTGCGAGACGAAGACGACCTCTTCGAGCGCCGTGCTGGCGGTCACTTGGCCCCCATCCGCTTCAGGACCCGAGCACGCAGATCGGCGACATCAGGTATCGGAATGCAGAAGAGGTCGATATTCACGCCGACGATTTCGAACTCCTCGACGCGGCTCCCGACCGTCTTGTGCCACCGGCCAACCGCCTTCGACACCCCCTTCTGCTGGGCCTCGTCGAGAGCGGCGATGTTCGGATAGTTGCCGTGGTCGAAGCCGACCAGGCAGACCCCGTTCCATCGCACCTTCAACGTCTTCGGGTTGGTCTCGTCGAAGTACTCGAGCAGATGAGCTGCCAGCTCAGTTTGAGGGACGTTGAGGTGATCGCGCACCAGTAGGAGGTCTTGCTTCCGGCGCTCGTCTCCGTCGGACCGCAGGTACGGGGCAATGCTTTCGAAGCAGTCTCGGAACGCGTCCGAGCTCGACTTGTAGAGCTTCGACTCGCCCCAGTAGATGTCCAGAACCCCGTCATCCGCCAAACTCGCATGGATGCCGTCCGAGCCGTGTACGTGCACCTCGGTGTTCGTCTTCAGCGCCATCTTCGAGATCAGCTGCGGCCGCTGTAGAACACGTTCCATGAGCAGGAACAGGAGGAGCTCGCCCCCTTCTCCCGAGCTTTCCGACTTCACGAACAAGTCTCGTGCCTGCTGCTCCAAGCTCACGATGGCCGTGGTTGCTCGAGTTGCCTCGTACTCTGCGAACGCTCGGTCGATCTTCGAACGAGGTATGCAGAAGTCCATGGTTGCCCACGCCATCGCCCCTGCGAGCTGCTCCACAGCCGGAGTCCCGTTGGCGTCGTGCGCAAGAAAGTGCGTCCTCACGAGAGTCGACGTTCCCGGAACTGTGACGGCCTCTTCGAAGGCCGGCAAGAAGTCGATCAGAGAGCTGCTGGTGCCCCGCGCCAGCTCGAGGAACTGTTCGACAACCGCCGCTTCATCAACCATCAGGCATCCTTGATCGCGCACCACGTCCACCCGCGGACGGGGAGGCACGCACGCAGGATATCGGCGCAGGAGAGACATTTCTGGCGAACCGACTAGACGTCACAGCGGGCCACTTTTCAGGAGCCTCACTGGCGCCCCAGACAGGATGCGTGCTGGTCTATCGGTGACAGCGTGGCGGCTGTAAGCAGGAGCAGGCCGGCGCACAGCAAGGCTGCGGCATCGAGTACGCGATTTTGCCCACGGTCGGTTCTTACTGGACGGTTTGCCGTGGCTTCGTAGCCCAAACTCAGCGCCGACCGGTCGGTGGCATATTGCGCCGTATGGTCGGACTTTGCCAGGGATGGACCGCTCGCTGGGAGTGGCGGATCGTGGCAGTGTCTAGGGGCGAGATCGGGTCGATCGTGATCTGGAGACGGGAGAGGATCCGGTAGCGGAGGTCGCGGGCGGGGCTGTCACCCAGCGGCTTCTCGGTGACGATCGCGCGGGTGGCCGCGCCGACGTCGTGACCCTGCTCGTGGGCCTGCTGCAGCATCGCTGCGGTGGCCGGCCAGTCGCCCTGCTCGAGCAGGCGCGGGTCGAGCTCGCGGGCCAGCGGCGCCCACCGCTCGGCGGGCGTCTTGTCGGCCGCGGCCGCCAGGCGAGCGCGGACGTCGCTGCTCTTGTGCAGCTCGGCCAGCGCAGCCTTCCGCGGGTCGGCATCCCATGTCTTGACCGCGTCGCGCAGGTCGCGGCGGGCCTGCAGCTGGGACAGCTGCAGGCGGGCCCGCACCTGGTTGACACCCGGCTCCCAGGCCCGGCTGGGACGGGCCGAGAGGATCCGCATGGCCGCCACCCGCGCCTGTTCGGGGGCGAGGTTGTCGAGCCGCTCGGTGAGGAGCTGGTCGCCGAGGGCCCGGAAGGCGGGCTGCCCGCTGGCCACCGCGGCGGTGAGCGCGGCCGGACCGCGCTGGGCCAGCAGGTCGGCCGGGTCGAGGCCGTCGGGGAACCGGGCAAAGCCGGGGTCCATGCCGTGCGGGGTGAGCATCCAGAAGTCGCGCTCGGCAGCGACCTGGCCGGCCAGGTCGGCGTCGGTGGCCACGATCGGGTCGCGGCCCACGGCGGCCAGCTGGGCGGCCTGCTCGTCGGTCAGGGACGTGCCGAGCGGGGCTACGCCGAGGTAGAGGCCGGCGCTGGCGATCGTGACGGCGACGGCGTCCATCGGGCCCTCGACGATCACCGGGACGGCACCCTCGGCGAGCAGCTCGTCGCCGACGCCGAACAGCTGCGCGCCCTTGTGGAACAGCGCGGTGTCGGCGGTGTTGAGGTACTTCGGTCCGGCCTTGTCGGCGTCGGTGAGGTCGGGGCGGCGGCGGCCGACGAAGCCGAGCACTTCGCCCTGCTGGATCACCGGGAACATCACACGGTCACGGAACCGGTCGATGAGGCGTCCGGTGCTGGCCTCGGTAGCGACGCCGGCGGCCAGCATCTCGGCGTCGCTGACGCCGCGGCCGCGGAGGTGGTCGACCAGGTTGGTCCACCCGGCCGGCGCCTGACCGGGGCGGAACCGTGCGTCGCCGGCGAGGTCGACGCCGAACCGGCCGGTGAGGTAGTCGCGGCCCCACGAGTCGGTGAACCGGGCCTCGAAGAAGACCTGGGTCAGCTCGTTGATCTCGACCATGCGCTCACGCGTCACGGGGGTGGAGTGCCACTCCTCGGCCCGCTGGTACATGAGCCGGATGTCGGCCTCGGTGGGCTCCAGGCAGGTGCCGCCGAGGTCGCGGAGGTAGGCGGCCAGCGTGAGGTCGGGTTCGACGTACTGGTCCTCGTCGAGCGCGTCGACCAGGTCCTCCTCGAGCGCGTCGACCAGGTGCCCGTCGACCACGTCGACGGGGGGCTCGAGGTCCGTGTCGGGGTCCTCAGCAAGCAGCCACGGGATGTCGTCGGGGTGGTCGACGAACGCCACGGGGTCGGGCTCGACGCCCTCCCACATGTCGGCGGGCGGCTCGTCGAAGTGGACCTCGTGCGCGTGCTCGTCGGGGGCGGTCTCCAGCGCGATCGAGGTCCGCCAGACCAGCGCCTGGCACTCGTCAACGCCGTCCCAGTCGTCGCTGGGCATCGCTCGGCCGGCGCCCAGCAGGGCCTCGAGCTGCCAGCCGCGCTGCAGGCCGTGGTCGGCGTAGGAGACCAGCGCCGGCCACCAGGTGCTGGCCTGGATGCTCGCGGCACGCTCGGGACCGAACAGGTCCGCGAGCCGCGGCGCCCAGTCGGTGGTGACGCTCTCGCCGTGGGAGCCGTCGCCGATCTGCGCGGCGACCGCCGGCGTGAGCTGGCGGGCCATGCGCCACCAGATCGCGGCCGCGGCGTGCTCGTCGGGGAGCGGGCCGGCCGGGTGGTCGGCGGCGGTGGCGGTGCGCAGCAGCTGGTGGGCGGTGACGCCGGCGCGCGACATCGCGGCCAGACGCTCGGCCAGCAGCGGGGTGAACTCGTCGTCGCGCACCTGCGGGGCCAGCGTGTAGAGCAGCTGGCGCCATTCCTTGAGTGCCGGCGTGTGGTCGCCGGTGACGGCCCGGTTGAGGCGCCGCTGGTAGGTGGAGGAGGCCTTCTGCAGCTGCGGAGCGCCGGTCGGTCGCCGGTCGTCGACGGGGACCTGCATGGCTGCCCGCCAGACCTCGACGTCGGCCACCGTGGATGCTTCGGGGCGGATGCCGTTCTGCGCCCACACCGGCAGCGAGGACTGCGCGGCGGCGCGGGTGTGGACCTGCTCGGCGAGCTGCTCGACCAGGTGCGCGCGCTGGGAGAGGTAGGCGCCCCAGTGCGGGTCCTCGGCCAGGCGGGCCGGGATCCCGGGCATCCACGGCAGCGGCCCGGAGCCGGCGTTGCGCAGGCCGGAGGCGTCCAGGCGCCAGTCGAGGACCGCTGCCCGGTCACGCGCGCTCTGCAGCTCCCGGTCGCCGGCCGCGGCGCGGAGCGCTTCGACGGGGTTCTCCCCGGCGGCGCCGAGCAGGAGCAGGTGGGCGCGCAGGGTGGGCCAGGCGGCCTCGTCCGACAGCCCGGCCGCCAGGGTTTCGACGGCGGTGTCCAGCGCGTCGACCATGTTGACCGTGGTGCCGTCGGCGCCGGTGATCGTCTCGTGGCGCAGCAGGTCCTCGGCGGCGACGTAGAGGCTGTCGAGGTAGCGCTGGGCGGCCTCGCCCAGCCGGGTGGCCGGGTCGGCCTGCTCGCGGATCAGGCTGGTGGCGGACCGCTGGGCGTCGTCGCGGGCCAACATCGACTCGAGGATGTCGGTGGGGGTGAGCGGCCGAACCAGCGTCGGGTGGATCACCGAGTGCGGGTCGCCGTCGCCCACGACCTCGAGGTAGACGTGGTTGGCGTGCGCGCCGCGGGTCATCATCGTGTAGAGCTGCTGGCGCGACTCGGCGCCGGTGGCCAGGCCGTGCATCGTGTCGGCGGTGACGCCCTGGGCGGTGTGGACGGTGCACGCGTAGCCGAGCTCGGTGGAGCGGGCGACGTAGTCGGCGGGCAGGCGCACGGTGCGGCCGTGCTGGGTGCGCTGGACCGTCAGGTCGCCGCCGTCGTGGATCTCCAGGACGGTCCAGCGGTCGCCGTTCTTCACCCAGTCGGTGGCTGAGGTGCGCAGCCGGCGGTCGTTCTCGCGGGTGATGATCAGCTCGCCGATCGAGGCCTCGTTGCCGTCGGCGAGCCGGCGGACCGGGCCACTGGCGGCGACGTCGGTGGGGTCGATCCCCTCGAGGCGGTGGGCGCGGGCCTGCTGGTTCAGCTCGCTGACCAGGTCGCGGGTGGGGGCGAGCATGATCGAGTCGAGCCCGGCGGCGCGGTCGGCCTGCCAGGCGGCGAAGACGTCCTCAGTCATGGTGGCCAGGTCGCCGACGTGGACCCGGTCGCGGTCGAGGTAGAAGCCGAGCGCCTCGGCCTTGCCCTCGCGCAGCGCGAGCGAGGCGGCGCCCTCGGCGGGGTCCTTGAACCGGACGAGCTCGGTGAGCTGCAGCGCGCCGTGGGTGGCGCGGATGTCGCGGAGCACGCCGCCGGCGCCGATCGCGGAGAGCTGCTGGTCGTCGCCGATCAGCCGGACGCTGCCGCCGCGCCCGAGGATGTAGGAGACCGCCGCGTCCAGCGAGAGGGTGTCGGCCATGCCGGCCTCGTCGATGACCACGAGGGTGGAGGAGTCGATACCGGCGACCCAGTCCGGCATCGCGGCGCCGGTCTCGCGGGCCTGTCCGAGGGAGTGGGTGAGCTTCGCTAGGGTGTCGGTCTGGGTGTCGATCTGGAAGCGCAGAGCGTCCGCGGCCGCGGCTGAGGGGGCCAGGCCGATGATGGTTCCGCCGCCGTCAGCCCAGGCGCTGGCCAGGGCTCGCATCGCGGTGGTCTTACCCGATCCGGCCGGCGCGATCGCCAACTGGAGCCGGGCGCCGGAGGTGGCCATCTCCCTGACCAGAGTGGCCTGTCCGGCGTTGAGGGTGATGCCGTTGGCGGTCGACTCCAGCAGGGCCAGGTCGACCGACGCAGCCTCGACGGCGTACCCGTCGTGGCGGCCAGCGGCGTCGACCAGGCGCTGCTCGGCGGCCAGCACCTTGCTCGAGGTGAACAGGTCGGCCCCGGCCTGGGTGTAGACCGAGGAGCCGTCGGCGCGGCGCAGCTCGGCCGGCTCGCTGATGGTGTCCCAGGGGCGAGCCATGCTCACCGAGTGGTCGTCGAGGACCTCGCTGACGAGCAGGTCGACGACCTGGGAGACCTGGTTGGTAGGCACATTGGCGGCCCGGACCTGCCGCTGGGCCTCGGCGTAGACGTGCCAGTACTGCCAGGTGGACCGGCTGCCCTCCATCGTCGCCACGATGCGGTCGGTGGTCTTGGCGAACCAGGCTGAGTCGGCCAGCGAGCGGGCCGCGCCCTTCGGGTTGAGGGCCCCGTGGACCATCTGCTTGACCCGCTGCGGGGTGCCCAGCACCTCGACCGCCTCGCGGTGCCACGCCTCGCGCTGCTCGGCCAGCGAGCGCGGCTCGTGCTTGGCCTCGCGGGTCTCCAGCGTCGCCTGCTGTGACAACTGGATCGTCTCCACCGGCGTCGGAGGACGGCCGTGGGTGGCCTGGAACGCGGCAGCGAGGACCTTGCGGCGGTCCTCGACGTTGAGCCGGCGCTTGGAGAAGCGGCGGTTGAGCTCGGGGTCGACGCCGACGATCTCGCGGATCGGCCGCTTGCGGGCGTCCTCGTTCGGGCGCTCGGCGAACTGGACGCCGAGGGCGTCGACCAGGTGCCGCTCGAGCGCGGTGTTGTAGGTCTCCGAGGCCGAGACGACCGCCTTGTGCAGCGGTCGCCCGTCGATGGCCAGCCACTTGCCGTCGAGGGTCTGGACCTTGTTCGCCACGGCCACGTGGGTGTGCAGGTCGGGGTCGCCGGCGCGGGAGTCGCGGTGGGTGAACGCGGTGGCGATCAGGCCGCGGACGTCGACCTGGCGCACGCCGTTGGTGCCCTGGCGGGTGAACAGTGCCTTGGACTCGATGAAGTCCAGGGCGTCCTTGATCGCCGCCTGGTGGGCCCGCTCGATCACCGCGGCGGTCTTGGGGTCGGAGATCGCCCACAGCACCGAGACGCTCTTGACCGGGGAGAAGGTCAGGTCGTAGCCGGTCACCGCGTTGGTCTTCGGGCGGGAGTGCTTGGCGATCGTGGCGGCGAGTTCGCGGGCGTCGGCGGGCTCGCGGCCGTGCTGGGCACGGAAGAACTCCGCGGCTACCTCGGTGCGGATCTTGGCGCGCTCTGCGGCGGGGACGGGGTAGTCGCCGGGGTGACCGGCGGCCTCATTCCATTCACTGAATCGCTTGGCGACCGCGATCCGGAACGGGCTGATGTCGTTGTCGTAGACCTTGTAGGGGGTGCCGAGCCGGACCGCGGTCTTGTAGTCCGCATCCGTCGGCCGCTCGGCCTCGTCGCGGCCGATCCGCAGGTCCAGCTCCTTCGTTTGCTGGGTGGCCAGCGGGTGGTGCCCGGAGCCGAACAGGCTCTGCATGTGGTCGGCGGTGACGATGTCGCCGGCATCGAGTCCCTCGATGCCCTCCATGCCCGAGCCGACCCACACGCCGGGGGTCTCGCCCTTCTCGGTGTAGTAGCTCGCCAGCCCGGTGTGGCCCTTGTCGGTGGCGTCCATCGCTGCGACCTGGCGGGTCAGGTAGTCGTACCCCGACCCGGCCGTCAGCTTGTGGAGGCTCATCGTCACGGTCACCTACGTGCGCACGCGCGCGGCAGGCGATCACTTCCGGCCGGATTTCTGCTCTGTTCTTTCTATTCGGCGAACCGAGAATGCAAGAGGTGTGAAGCACTGCGACTTCGTCGCTGCACCGGGGGATGAGAATCGTTGGTGCGTCCGCTCGGCGACGTCGGCACACACTGGTGCGGGTGAGCCCGTTGAGGTGTATGGCGCGGGGTCTTCGGGTGCCTCTGGATTGTTGCTGCGAGCACGTGGGTCTGTATCCCGGCAGAAGGCCTTCCGAGCGGCGTCGGCCCGGCCGTCCGGGCGGGCCGGGTTCGCAACGAAGGGGCTGGTTGAGATGGAAGTGCTTTACGAGCGGGTCGCGGGGCTTGATGTGGGGAAGGCGTCGGTGACGGTGTGCGTGCGCACGCCGGGGAGGCGACGTGGCAGCCGGCACAGCGAGACCCGGACGTTTAAGACCACGACGGGGTCGCTGGCGGTGATGCGGGACTGGTTGTTGGAGTCTGGTGTGACGATCGCGGCGATGGAGTCGACCTCGACGTATTGGAAGCCGCCGTTCTACTGCCTGGAGGAGTCGATGACGGTGTGGTTGCTCAATGCAGCGCACATGAAGGCCGTGCCGGGCAGGAAGACCGACGTGCGTGATGCGGAGTGGATTGCGCAGCTGCTGGAGCACGGGCTGTTGACGCCGTCGTTCGTGCCGCCGCCACCGATTCGGCATCTGCGGATGCTGACCCGCTACCGGGTCCAGTTGATGGGGGACCGGACCCGGGAGATGGTGCGGTTGGAGCTGATGTTGGAGGACGCCTCGATCAAGCTGTCGACGGTCGCCTCGTCGCTCAAGACGGTCTCGGCGCGGGCGATCTTGGCGGCGATGATCGACGGGGAGACCGACGCGCGGGTGCTGGCGGAGATGGCCAAGGGACGGATGCGTAAGAAGATCCCTGACCTGGCCCAGGCCTTGGAGGGGCACTTCGACGCCAACCATGCGCAGTTGGCCCGGTCGATCCTGGACCGGCTCGACCGGGTTGATCAGTCACTGGCCGAGCTCGACCACGCGATCGAGGCGGCGTGCGTCCCGTGGGCACATCAGATCGAGCTGCTGCTCACCATCCCGGGCGTGGGTCCGCGGGTCGCGCAGACCATCGTGGCCGAGACCGGGGCGGACATGTCGCAGTTCCCGAGCGCGGCGCACCTGGCGTCCTGGGCCGGGTTGGCGCCGTCGATGTATGAGTCCGCGGGCAGACGCAAGCCGGCCGGGCGACGGCGGGGGAACAAGTGGCTGACCGCGATGCTCGTCGAGGCGGCGGGATCGGTGGGGCGGATGCATGGCAAGAACTACTTGGCCGCTCAGCATGCTCGTCTGACTCGGCGTCGTGGGATGAGTCGCGCGCAGATCGCGGTCGCACACTCGATCCTGACCAGCGCCTACTACATGCTCAAGCGCGACGAGCCCTACCGCGACCTGGGCCCGGAGTGGCTCGCTCAGCGCAACGACGAGGCCCACACCCGCCGGCTGGTCGCGCAGCTGGAGAAGCTCGGCCACACCGTGCAGCTCGACCCCGTCGCCTGAGTCGCGGGTGATCGCTAGAACGTGTCGGGCTGCGCCCGACGCGCTGACGCGCCTGCGCCGGTACAGGTGATTCACGGGTCTGTATTTGACTTCGGCCTTCGGCTGAACGTGGCGGGGGATGAGAATCGGTGGTGACACTCGGCGACGTCGGCACACACTGGTGCGGGTGAGCCCGTAGAGGTGTATGGCGCGGGGCTTTCGGGAGTCGGTGGATTGTTGCTGCGAGCACGTGGGTCTGTGTCCTGGCAGAGAGCCCTCCGGGTGTCCCCGGCCGCGATGGCCGCGGCCGGTCCGATGAGGAGGGCTCGTGATGGAAGTGTTGTTCGACCGGGTTGCCGGTCTGGATGTCGGGAAGGCGTCGGTGTCGGTGTGCGTGCGGACACCGGGGGCGCGTCGTGGCCGTCACAGCGAGACGCGCACGTTCAAGACGACGACTGGGTCGCTGAGGGTGATGCGGGACTGGCTGCTGGAGGCGGGGGTGACGATCGCGGCTATCGAGTCGACCTCGACGTATTGGAAGGCGCCGTTCTACTGCCTCGAGGACGTGATGGAGGTCTGGTTGCTGAACGCCGCGCACATGAAGGCGGTGCCTGGTCGGAAGACCGACGTACGGGACGCGGAGTGGATCGCGCAGCTGCTTGAGCACGGGCTGCTGCGGCCCTCGATGGTGCCGCCGCCGGCGATCCGGCAGTTGCGGATGCTGACCCGCTATCGGGTGCAGCTGATGGGGGATCGGACACGGGAGGCGATCCGGTTGGAGATGATGCTCGAGGATGCCTCGATCAAGCTCTCGTCGGTGGCGTCATCACTCACGACGGTCTCAGCGCGGGTGATGCTGGCCGCGATGATCGACGGCGAGCGTGACCCGCTCGCGTTGGCGGACCTGGCGAAGGGTCGGATGCGGTCGAAGATCCCGGACCTTGCCCAGGCGCTGGAGGGCAACTTCGATGATCACCACGCGCAGATGGCCCGGGCGATCCTCGGCCGGCTGGACCTGGTCGAGCAGTCGCTGGTCGAGCTCGACGCGGTGATCGCGGCGAAGTGCACGCCTTGGGCGCATGAGATCGAGCTGCTTCAGACCATCCCGGGGGTGGGGGAGAAGGTCGCGCAGGTGATCGTCGCGGAGACCGGCGCGGACATGTCACGGTTCCCCAGCGCCGCGCACCTGGCGGCGTGGGCGGGTGTGGCGCCGGGGATCCACGAGTCCGCGGGCAAGCGCACCCCGACGAGCAAGCGGCATGGCAACAAGTGGCTGACCGCGATGCTGGTCGAGGCAGCCGGTTCGGTGGCGCGGATGCACCAGTCGAACTACCTCTCTGCTCAGCACGCGCGGATCGCGAAGCGACGAGGCACCGGGCGGGCGCAGGTCGCGGTCGCGCACTCGATCCTGGTGTCGGCGTGGCACATGCTGTCCAAGGACGAGCCCTATCAGGACCTCGGCGCTGACTGGCTGGCCCGCCGTAACGACGAGGCTCACGCCCGCCGGCTTGTCGCGCAGCTCGAACGCCTCGGACACACCGTGCAGCTCGACGCCGCCAGCTGACCCACCGCATCACCAACATCGTGTCGGGCTCCGCCCGACGCGCTGACGCGCCTGCGCCGGGACAGGTGATTCACGGGTCTGTGTGGCACTTCGGAGGCCGGAGGAAATCCGGGGGGACGCCCGCGGCGGTGTCCGCTACAGCGGAGTTTGGATTTCCATCGGCCTGAACGGGGTAGTCCAGGGCGGGTTTGGAGGCGAGAGACGGAACCGTCGGCAAGTTACGGACCTTGACCGGATAGAGGTCCGACGGTACATGGGGACTGCTGCACGGATAGGTGACATCTGATCTGTGGTGCCGAGGGTGCCGCTGGAAGGATGTGCGCTGTGCCGAAGCCGTATCCCAAGGAATTCCGCGACGACGTCGTGCGTGTCGCTAGGAACCGCGAGCCGGGTGTCCACCTCAAGCAGATCGCTGCCGACTTCGGCATCAGCGAGTCGTGTCTGACGAACTGGATGAAGACCGCTGACGTTGAGGACGGTGTGAAGCCTGGGGCCACCGCCGAGCAGTCGGTGACTGAGCGGGAGCTGCGCAAGCGGGTCCTGTCCCAGGCGAACCTGCCGGAATGAGGCTCTTGTGACTGATCTGTGGGTCATCGGCCGGGTAGGGCGGGGCGGTGTCCGCCGAGGTTGAGCATGGCGAGGGCGATCAGGGCGTCGGGTGAGCGGAATCCGTAGGCGGTCCTGGTGATGAGTCGGATCTTGGTGTTGAGCGATTCGATGAGCCCGTTCGACAGTCCGTGCTCGATCGAGGCGAGGATCTCGGTGCGGTGGTGGGTGATGCGTTGTTGGATCTTGACGAACGACTCGATGCGGCAGCGTCTGGCCCAGCTGATCCATCGGTCGAGGGCGGGTGCGGCCTCGTGGGGAGGGAGTCTGAACACGGTGCGCAGGCCCTCTTTGAGGAGGTAGGCGCGGTAGAGGCGGGGGTCGGTCTTCGCGATCCACGCCAGCTTCGTCTGCTGTCGTGGAGTGAGGTTCTCGGGGTTCTTCCAGAGGGCGTAGCGGGCGTTCTTCAGCGCTCGGGCGTGACCGGTGGACACGACGAGGCGCCGCCCGGCTGCCCACCCGTAGGTCTTGGTGTTGCCTGCTCGACGTGCTTGGTTCCAGGCGTCGCGGCGCACGGCATCGAGGGCGCTTGTTGCCCAGCTGACGACGTGGAAGGGGTCGGCACACCGCACCGCTTGTGGGCATCGATCAGCCACGACGTGGGCGATCCATTCCGCACCGTCAGCGGTGACGTGGGTGATCTGGGCGCACCGGCCGGGCCCGGAGGCTTCCAACGCGTCGAAGAACTCCGCCACGGTGGCGCGGTCGCGCCCGGGGCTGGCCCACACCAGCCGGCCGGTGTCGTGATCGACGACGACCGTGAGGTACTTGTGGCTGCGTTTGTAGGAGATCTCATCGATCCCGATTCGTCGTAGCCCGGCGAACGAGTCGATCCCGGCGGCGGTATCGTCCCAGACCCTGGTGATGATCGACCCGACAGTGCGCCAAGCGATCCGCATCAGCTGGGTGATCGCGGACTTCGAGCACTGCGTGGCCAACCAGGCGACCTGCTGGTCGAAGGCCGAGCTTGTCAAGATTTCTGTGTAAGCGATCGGTCCCGTCGGTTTCGGTTGTTTACAGGTAGGGGTT
>NZ_BAAGRO010000031.1:0-39762 GCF_054782915.1 Nocardioides hungaricus
ACGCCACCTGCACAAACGCAGATCGGAGCGCATGGACGTCTGATCGAACCTGAGTTCCTAGAGATTGTGGCATGAATGTTCGCCGGATTTCTGACGGTTTCTCGCCGAACTTGCACACCCTCGGCGTCCACCGGAGGCGGTGAGTCGTGAAGAAGGGCATCCTGCTCGGCCTGCCGCTGGTGCTGATCTGCCCGCTGATGCTGCTGATGCTGGTCATGGGGAACGCCAACATCGAGGCCGTCAGGGCCGCATGCGCCACCACGGCGACCTCGGGAGGCACGGGCGGGTCGTTCGGGATCGGCACGCTCAACTGGCGCGGCGCCTCGCACTACGAGAAGAACCCCCATCCCGGCGAACGGCCCTACGGCGAGCGAGTGCCGAACATGGTCACCAAGATCGGCGCATCCGGGGCCTCGATCATCGGGTTCCAGGAGTTCGAGCCGCCGCAGGCACAGGCCTTCCTCGAGGCCACCAGCGGCACGTGGGAGATCGTCGCCGGCAAGCGCCGAGGGCACCGATCCACCGCGGACGCGATCGCCTACCAGCCCTCCGCCTGGAAGGTCGACGAGGTCCGCTACGTCTCGATCAGGTACGGCGGCCCAATGATCGAGGTCCCGCTGGTGCGGTTCACCTCCATGTCGGGACTCGGGTCGATCTGGGTGCTCAACACCCACAACCCGGCCAATGCCGTCGGCGGCACGGACGCGATGCGCGATGCCGCAGTCCGCGCCGAGGCCGAGGCGTTGGGGAACCTGCAAGCCGCCGAGCCGAGCACGCCGATGTTCCTGACCGGCGACATGAACGACAAGGCCCGCTTCAAGCGGTTGTTCTTGTCCCTGGCGTCGGGCTGGTCGAGTGCCAACCCCAGTGACCAGCAGATCGACTGGATCATGGGCAGCCCCGCCGCCACGTTCTCCGGCACCGTCGTCGACCAGAGCACCAACGACAGGGCGCACAGCTACACCGACCACCCGTTCGTTCACACCACTGCACAGCTGACCGGATCAGAGTCGGCTCGATCAGATGCCAGCACTGGCCTGGGTGTGATGCCCACCGGGATCACGGCCACGCCCGGTGGCGCGGTGACGGGGCAGGTCCTGGTCACGAACGCCAACATCAAGCTGCGATCTGGGGCGACACCGGGGATCCGCGCCCTCGCCGGCCCGTCTCCAGACTTCATCACTCTCAACGAGGTCGAGGACGTGCCGGTGGCGCAGATGCGTTCGGCCGCGCCCGGCTACGACGCTTACCGCGAGGAGCAGCCGGCGGACACAAATGATGCTGGGCAGGCCATGGGGAGCGCGATCATGTGGCGCTCGGACACCTGGACGATGCTCGACGGTGGCCGCGTCAAGATCGTCGACGACGACCACGTCGTGTTCAAGGGAACGAACAAGCTGTGGGACCGGTTCGCCGCCTGGGGCATCTTCCAGCGTTCCGACGGCGCGGTCGTCTCGGTCATCGCGGTCCACCACATGACGAACGCCTACCGCTATCCGCGCCAGTGGGGGACGCCGCCGATGAGCCGCGCCGAGCAGTACGGCCTCGGCATGGATTACCTGACGAGCCTGGTCGGCGTCCTGGCCCTGTTCGGGCCTGTGTTGGTGGGTGGCGACATGAACTCCCACCCCGGGGATGGGCCCAACGCGGCCGCGCCCCGGATGGAGGCGGCCGGCTACCGCTACACCAAGGACTCCGGCGTCATCTACAACTTCTACGCCGCCCCAGTGAAGGTCACCCAGACGTGGGAGATCAGCAGGGCCGCCGTCCACTCCGACCATCCCGCGCTGTTCACCCGTATGGACATGAACGGCGCTGGCCCCGGTGCGAACTCGCCCGCAGGCGAAACCCGGCCGGCGGGCTGCCCACCGTGCCCGACCACGGTGACCAACGTGTCGATGTTGCTGCCCAACGCGACTGGCCCCGGATCGGTGAGCGATGCCGAAGTCGCGGCCGCGGCCGCGCACCAGGCAGGCTTTCGGGGGGAAGACTTGGTCACCGCGGTGGCCATCGCCCGCGTCGAGTCGACGTGGAATCCCGAGGCCACCAACGGGAGCCACTTCGGGCTGTGGCAGATCGCGCAGGAGCACAAGGGCAAGGTCCCCGGCTGGGACACCCAGGCCGACATCTTCGACCCGCTCCTCAACGCGAGGTACGCCTTCGCTCTCTACTCCGCGCGACCCGGGTCGGGGGAGGCCAAGTTCGCCGACTGGATCCCCTTCGAGAAGACCGACTACCGCCAGTACCTCGATGCCGCCCGCCAAGCGGTCGCCGCCACCGAGGGCGGCACCACGAACGTCGCCGACACTGGCTGCACCGCCTCGCCGATCCAAGTCGCCGGAGAGCTCTCGGCTGCGCTCTCGGCCCGCCTCGACGCCATGATGAAGACCTCCAACGGCCTGTGCGGCTTGTCGTGGACCAGAGGAGCTCCCTGCACGTACGACAACCAGTGCCCCAAGGTGGTCGACGCGCTCTACGGAGGACCCGGGGTCGGCCGTGGCTACGGGAACGGCCAGGACGTCGCCCAAGGCATCATCAACGCCGGGCTGGCCCAGTCCCACGGCACCGGACTCGACCCGCTTCCGCCCGTGGGTGCCGTGGTGTCCTACAACACCGGCAATGGCGTCGGCCACGTGGCGATCTACGTCGGCGGCGGCAAGATCTTCGGCAACGACTACGGCTGTGCCGCCAACGGGGTCTACGGCTGCGTGGGGTTCGCCGACATCCACACACCCGGTGGCTCGGTGACCTGGGCCCTGCCCAAGCAGGCGTTCGACCTCGGCGGGATGCCCGCCGCGGCCGCCTGACCCCAGTGCAGGTGAGAGACCCCTTTGCAGGTGAGAGCGGCCCAGCAACAGCGTTGTGAAAGTCGGTCCCACTGATGTGTCCGATCCGGGCCGGTCTGGGTTGCCTTTCCGAGCATGGAGGTACGTATCGGCATCACACTGAACGGGCGGGCCGCCGGGTTCGACACCAGCAGCGGCCGGCCGCTGCTGCTGGTCGGTGACGTCGGCCGCGGGAAGACAACCACTGCGCGCTTCCTCACCCGCTGGTGGCTGGCGAACACCCGCCGGCATGCGCATGTGTACGCCGAAACAGTCAGCGAGTGGGCCGACCTGCGCTGCAGGCCCGAGCACCCCGCCCAGCTGAACCGGCCGGTCGGCCGAGAGTGTCGACCCGGAACCTGTCTTGTCGTGGTGGACGACATGGACCTGCTCGACGACGACCGGCTCGCCTTGCTGTCTTTGGGAACGGGCCGAACGATCCTGACCTCTCACGGCGGCAACAGCCTCACCGATCGGCCGCTCCTCGTCGGCGACATCACCTGCCTGGGGCTGGTGCGACCGGACCACGCGGACCCTGCCGAAGCGGCAGTGCTCGACGGGCAGGGTCGTCTGGACTGGCCGAGTGACACGGTCGCGGTCATCACGGATCAGCGGGGGCCGATGGACTTCCCGTGTCACCGCTGGCAGGCGTCGGCCGGTAGCTGGATGGCGGTGGCGCGATGAGTATGGAGCGGTCCCGGCGCGACCGGTTCACCAATGTTGCCCCGTCAGCGGGTGAGTTCACGGTGGCCGTGCTCGTTGCCGGGCTCTTCCTCTTCCTGATCACGCCGCTCGTCGTCCAGGGCGTCGTCAGTTGGGCGACCTCGGGGGAGTTCGCGTTACCGACCGGGAGGCTCCTGGAGGCCTACGGCGGCCTGCTGCACGGTCAGTTCGGTGCGGGCCTGCGCCGCGGCGTCGCCGACGCGCTGCCGCCGGCCGCGGTGATGTGGGTGCTCACGATCGCCGGCGAGGTGCTGGTGCTCGGTGCCGCGGTCGTCGTCGGCATGTGGATGCGCGACCTGACCGGCACCAGCTCGCGGCACGGCCTGGCGACCCCGGCTCAGGCCGCGGAGGCGCTCGGGGTGCCGCGCCTGCGCAGGAGCGCCGAGGTGATCCGGCCGGACCTGTACGCCCGCTCCGGGCGAAGCATTCGCGGCGGCAGCAAGTAGCTGGCCACCAAACCGACATCGAAGAAAGGGAAGAATCCACATGTCCACAGGCCTCAAGCACGTAAACCCGCAGGAGGTGGGCTGGCGTCTCGGCCAGGCGGGGCGTAGCGGACCTGAGTTGTGGGTGCCGTTCGATCGAACCACCTGCGTGATCGGCCCTCAGGGTTCGGGCAAGACTCTGGACCTGCTGGTGCCCGCGCTGCTGGATGCCCCCGGCGGCGCTCTGGTGACTCTGACCAAGCCGGAGGACCTGTTCCTCACGTTGGAGGCCCGGCAGCGCGACGGCCGACCGGTCGCGGTCCTCGACCCGTTCAACGCGGCCCCCGGCACGCCAGAGCTGGTGTGGGACCCGATCGCCGGCTGCGAGGACGCGATGCTCGCCGAACGGCGGGCGAAGGCGTTCGCGAACGGGACCATCAAGGGCGCCACCTCTCAGTCCTCCGATCAGGCCGCCCGGTTCTACGCCGGCGAGTGCGCGAAGGTCCTGCAGGCCTACTTCCACGCCGCGGCGATCGCCGGCATCGGCCTGGAGGAAGTGCTGATGTGGGTCTCCAGCCCGCGGGAGTACCCGCAGGCAGAGGAGATCCTGCGTACCCACCCGGCCGCGGAGCCGCTGTGGGACGGTCTGCTTCGTGGCGCCCTGTACGGCGACGAGCGGACGGCGGGCAACACGATCACCACCGTCCAGCAGTCCATGGCGCTGTTCTTCCAGCGGTCGATCAGGGAGCGTTGCGTCCCCTCCGCTACGCGGCCGGCCACCGATGTCGAGGCCCTGATCAAGGCGGGCGGCACGATCTACCTGCTGGGGCGCGACGACCCGTACGCCAGTGCGTCGCCTCTGATGACGGCGGTCACCGAACAGATCCTGGACACGGCCAAGCGGTTGGGGGAGACCTCCCCGCACGGGCGGCTGTGCCCACCGTTCCTGGCCTGCTTGGACGAGCTGCCCTCGACGGCGCCGATCCCGACGCTGTCCACCCGGATGGCCAACGAGCGTGCGCTGGGGCTGTCGTTCATCCTCGCTGCGCAGACGTGGCGGCAGTTCGTGGTGTGCTACGGCGAGGACGAGGCCCGCACCATCTACGGGCTGTCGAACAACCTGGTGGTCTTCGGTGGCGGCAAAGACATCCGCTTCTACCAGGAGCTCTCCGACCTGATCGGGTCGACCAGCCACACCGAGACCCGGTACTCCTCGCGCGGCCATGAGTTGTTCGGCGTGATGGACCGGTCATATGACCAGCGCAGGGTGCCGATCCTCGAGCCGGCCGAGCTGCGCCGCATCGAGCAGCGCAAGGCCCTGGTGCTGGCTGAGATGTACGACCCGATCATCGCGCATCTGCACCGCTGCATCGACGGCAGGCGCGGCAAGGAACTACTGGCCGCGCAGAAGCGTGCCCGGCTCGCGACCCGCGGCCACGACAAGGACGCGGAGACCACCCACCCGGTGGAGTTCGAGCCCACGGTGCCGACCGAGACGCTTTCCCGGACCCGGCAGCGGCTCGGGATGCCGAAGTAGCGAGGAGCAGCCCATGACAACAACGCACCCCTCTCAGCTCGCCGCCCGCGCAGCGGGCGGGCCCGCTGCACCGAACGGCAACGGCATGATGCCGCTGGTCGGCCCGATGGTGCGCCCGTTCCCCGAGCCCGGCCCGACGATCCGCACGGCGATGGAGCAGCTGCAGCAGGCCACGGTCGAGCCGCCAGCCGATGAGGAAGAGCTGCGCGAGCTCGCGCAGATGCCTCGGCCGTGGGACCCGGCGACGTGCACCGGGCTGATGCGATCTGAACTGTGGGCGTGGCTGGACCTGGTCGCGATGTGGCTCAACGAGCAGCACCTGTGGAACGTGACCCGCCCCGGGATCCCCGAGTGCTGGCCCGCGCACCCGCACCTGGTTCACGACCTCGCGGTGCTGGCCTGCAGCCGCTACTACACCACCTTCGCCGTCACCCCGGCCGCGCTGGAGGACTGGCACCGCTACGGGCTACCGGGATTCCTCGAGCGGCTGCGGGACCGGCTCGGCGACGGCTGCCAGCCAAGCAAGCACCAGCCCCGCCCCCGCCACGAGCGCGACGAGAACCACGCCTCCACACCGGTGCGACGCGGCCGCAGGCAGCGCTACCGAGACGACGTCGACCGGGCTGGCGAGATGGCCGCGGTCACCAGCAAACCCGACGACGCCACGCCCGACCAGGACGACCTTCACGAAAGGTGGTAGCCGCGATGGCCACTCCAGAAAACAACAGCCGGCGGCTTCGGCTCGTCGACGACCAACAGGACCAGCCCGCCGAGGCGGCGGCACCGGACGGGGAGCTCACCGCCAAGCAGGCGGCGGCGTTCGCCGCGCTGGTTGCCAACGCGAATCAGTCCGCCGTCGAGCGGACGCTTGACCAGATGAACGCCGAGCAGCTGCGGTCGCTCGCGATCGCGCTGGCCACCCAGGTCAACGCCGCCGAAAACGCCACAGGCGAGGTCGCCGACGTCGGCCCCGACGGCATCTGCGCGATCGCGATCGCGACAGCCGCGCAGTCCTTCGGTACCACTCGCGACGCCGTGCTCAGCGCCGACCGCCACCGAGCGGTCACCGACGCCCGTGCCGTGGCCATGACGGCAGCCCGGCGCGGAGGCCTGACCCTGCCGGCGATCGCGACCTACTTCGGCAAGGACCACACCAGCGTCATGTATGCGCAGAACAAGGTCGCGAACAACCCTCGGCTCAACGCAGTCTGCGCCCGCATCGTTGACCAACTCGACGACCACTACGCGCAGCCGACCAGCATCCCCGCCGAGGACCCCGCCGCCCCCGAGAGCGGGCGCAGCACAACGCTGCAGCTGGCCGCCCTCGACCAGGCCCGCAACGACACCGCCCGTCGCCACCAAGACGAAGGCGATCAGCGGGTCACGGTCTCGGCTGCACCCGCCAGGTAGGGCAGGGCCGCGCGAGATGCTGAGCCGGGACCAGCAGAACTTGCTGGGTGCACTGGGCTCCTCAATGGCTGCCGACGCTCTCCTCGATCGTCTCCGCCCGAGCGGGACACTGGAAGGTGGCGGATCAGCACCGCAGGAAGGCTGCTGGATCAATTACAACCGCAAGTCGGTCTGGCTCGAAGACCACTCGGGGTACGCCGAGGCGATGAAGGAGGCCGGCACCGACAAGGACGCCTGGCGCCGGATCAGGCCGAAGGTCGTGTTGAAGGCGACCTGGGCCGAGGTCGCGGCGTACGGCGCGACGCTGCCGCAGGAGTTGCGGACCGAGCTGGACACACTGCGGCGCACCGAACGCGACGAGAGCCGCAGCTGGAGCGAGTTCAGCGATGCTCGCGGCGGCTGGCCCTGGCGTAGACGCTTCGACTCCGACGAGGAGCACCAAGAGGCTCAGGCCGAGTGGGACGAGGTCTACGGCAAGCACCTCGTCGCACTGCGTGACGTTTGGGACCGCCAGAAGGCGGCGATCTCGCGCGCGCTTCCGCTCACCGTCGATGACGAACCCGTGGACCTCCTCGAGCTCCTCGAGCAGCAACCAGCCGCGCCGGCCGCGCCGACCCACTCCACGGCACTGCAGGCCGGCGCGTTACGGGCCGCGACCACCGCTCCGTCGCCGACGGTGGCACCGGACGAAGGACTCTTCACCCTCCCGGGCCCCGATCCGGCCACCGGCCGCTGAGCACCACGGCACCGATCAGTGTCGGTGCCGGCGTCTACGTTGGCCGCATGCAGCTCACGGCGGACGAGGTTGACCGGTTCTGGTCGCGCGTCGTGAAGGGCCCTCGGGAGACCGATTGTTGGTTGTGGGCCGGGGGCGGCACAGCCGCGATCGGTGACGACGGGTACGGGCGCTTTTGGGTATCCCGGGAAGGTCGCCAGAGGGTACTGAGGCCTCATCGGGTGGCCTGGGCGCTTGCCGAAGGAGTGTCGATCGACCTTCCCCCGGTGGTCGAGCACGTCGTGTGTGACAACCCGATCTGCGTACGCGCCGAGGGCACCCTGCTGGATCACCTCGAAGGGTCAACGCAAGCAGCGAACCTTTCCCGGATCGCGCAGCATGGCCGCCGCGGTGCGCGCGGCTACCGCAGCCGGATGTTCGGCCGAGAGGCGATGTACCGCCGGTCGCTCGCGCTGCGAGCCGCGGTGGCGGACGGCTGGGATGACGAGCGGATCGCCCGCGCGCTGGCGTCGCTCGACGAGGCGCAGATGGCGCTGTTCTGAGGCACCTTTTGCCGGAGGCCGAGCCAGGGCGGCCCCCTCAAGCAGCCGTCAGTCGCTGGCGAGTCCGGCCGCGTAGCACAGAGCCTCGTCGAGCGACGTCAGAAGGGTGGTTCGCTCGCCCAAGTAGAGGCGCCCAGTCACATACAGGACCTCTGCCCACAGGTGCTCCGCGGCAGGGACGAAGCCGGGGTAGCAAGGCCAGCCGCTTGCCGGGCACCGGTCCGCATCGCCGACCAGCCAACTGCCGACAAGGGTGTAGCCGTCGACGACACCCGGCTCGACCACGTCAAAGTGGCGGGTGGCCAGTTGCTCAGGCGTTCGTGGGTGGATCGGGCGCATCAGGCCGAGGCCGCGTGCGACCGTCAGGGGATCGTGTTGGAGCTGGGTGCACAGCTCGACAAGAACGCAATCGGGGCGAGGCAGTGTCGGTCCGCTCCAACCAACGGAGACCGTGGGAGGGGCGTCTCGGTCGCCGTTGTTGGGCCACAGTGATGCCCAGTACGACCTGGTGTTGAGGTCGTATCCCCATGTGCTGTGGTGCTCGTAGCCCGGGATGTCGACGGAGTCGTTTAGCTCTTCTCCCACGACCAGAGCTGAGTTCCGAGAGTCGAGGTCCATCTCCATGTCGGTCGAGTGTTCCACGCCGCACCGACATTCCATGACGCCACTGATGCAGCCGACGGCAACACCGACGGCGTCGGCGGTTGTCGAGAGGCAGCCAAGATTGATCGACTCCCCACGGGGTCCTTGACCCAACGCCGCTTTCCGAGGAGTCCGTCAAAATACATAGGGGCTGCCGGATACTCACGTGCGATTCGAGCCGAGCGGACACGCGGCCCCCATATGCTCAGCGGGTGTCGGCTGCCCAGGACCAAGTTCATGCGATCCTCGCGTTTAGCCAGCGCATGGTCAGGCGTCAGGTGCTCGCGCAACGCCGCCTCACGGCGGGGAGGACTCTCCGACGCCGTCTCCGAAGCCGTGCTCGGCAACCAGACCAGCCACCACAAGATGACCGGTTACTTCTTCACCGACGAGGTGAAGGTCCAGCTCGTGAAGCTGCTCGCCGAGCTCGTGCACGAGACCTGAAGGCCGAGGGTTGCAGAATGACGGGTCGACGGTGCGACTCCCACTCCGTCATAGACCGCGCTGGCGCGCCGGGGAGGTAGACGTGGCAGCGGTTCACACCGACCTTCCCTCAGGCGACGGCCATGAGGGCGAGCGCCGCTTCGCCGAAGCGCTCCGGTCGATCGCTGGCGACCCGGCTCACCTCTGGTTCGGCGTCGATCATCTCCCCGGTGTCGGCGACATCGACACGATCATCGCGATCCCGCAGATCGGCGTCTTTGTCATCGAGGTCAAGGCTGTAGGTCTCGAAGCAATCGAGGAGTACGGCCCTGGCGTCTGTCGGATCCGCAACCGCCCTGGGACAAAGACTCCACTCAAGCAGGCACGCTCCGCGCAGATCCAGCTCGTGCAGTACTTGAGGGATGTGGCGCAAATCAAGCGGCCGCCGTTCTTCTTCGTGACGGCGGCATGGCCGCGGATCTCCAGGGCGGAGTTCTTGGCAAGGTGGCCCGGGCCCGCGGTGGCCGCACAGGCGGAGGGCATGCTCTTCGCCGAGGACATCAAGTCCGAGGTCTCACTCATCGCCGTTCTGGAGCGGGCGATCGCGCGCCCACCGCTTGGCGGAGCACCGGAACGCCGGCCGGAGTTGTCGCAGCGAGACATCGAGGCGGTACGGGTTGCGATCTCGCCTCGCGCGACTGTGGAGCCAACGCTGGTCGACGTCGAGCGAATGAAGGTGGTGGAGACCAACACTCGCAAGCGGCGGAAGCAGTACCTGGAGCCCGGAGAGTCGAAAGAAGTCCTCTTCCGAGGGAAGCCTGGCACCGGGAAGACGTTCAGATTGCTGGAGATTGCGATCGGCCACGCCCGGGCCGGGCGAAGCGTCATACTCGCCTGCTACAACATGGTCCTGGCAGCTGAGCTGCGCAGGATGCTGCTCCTCGACCCGCAGGCACGAGCGATGATCGGCGCCATCGACATCGTCGATGTCTTTCAACTGCTGAGTCGGTACCCGTGGGACAACTCTGACTTCGAGGCTGGGTCGTACAACACGTCTGCGACTCGCATGGTCCATCGAGTGATCACCAGCCAGGCACCGTTGGACACCTACGGATCGGTGCTTGTTGACGAAGCGCAGGACCTTGAGCCGTGGATGCACGATCTCCTGCGCTGGCACGCTGAGCCACGGGCGGAGTGGTTCGTCGCCGAGGGTATCGGGCAGGCCCTCTATCGTGATGCCCCAGCGCCGTGGCTGCGGGAGTACTCAGAACGCGCCAAGCAGGCGAAGATGATCGAGAACCTGCGCCGCGTGTTTCGCACATCAAAGGCAGACTTCTACGTCGCACAGTGCACGTACGAACGGTCCCCAGAGATGTCAGCCATCGTCGACTGGCTGACGGCCCACCCATTCCGCCCTGTCGGTCCGGCGACCAGGCAGGTCGAGGACCAACAGTTCGCGTTGAATCTCGGTGATCTCGAGTTCGCCGACGACGACTTCGACCGAATGGGTACCGCGCCCACGTTGTCCAACATGCCGGTGCTCGCTGAAACACTGTCCGCGTCTGCGTACCGGGCCGAGGTCGTCAAGTCGTATGCGGCACTTATCGCCGAGGAGTTGGAAATTCTCGGGCGGATTGAAGCGCCCGGAGATCTGGCGATCCTTGTGCCACGGACGAGGAAGTGGAGCGCCATGGGCGAGCGCATCTGCGACGCCCTCGAATTGCTCGGCGTCGACTTCCTGGACCAGGTCGACGACAGCCATGCCAAGCGCCGCCCGCTCCCCGCCAAGACCGTCCGGGTTGTCACCTACCACTCTGCCCGCGGTATCGAAGCGTCACGAGTGATGCTCCTTGGCCTTGAGGAGTTGGGCCGCAAGGTCGGAGGCACGGAGCAACGAATCAAGAACCTTGCGTACGTGGCGCTTTCCCGGGCCAAGCACGGGACCCGCATCGTGGTCCCGGCTGAACGCGCCGGTCCGCACCTCGACTTCGTGAAAGCGATGATCGGTCGCCTCGCCGAGGAAATCGAAGTGCCCGCACCCGCCACAGCAGAGATCGCGACGCAGCCTCGCGACGACCTGCACTGGATCCGAGGAGAAGTAGCTCGCCTGGTCCCAGACCGCGGATTCGGCTTTCTGACGGGCCCCGAGGGCGACCACTTCTTTCACGTCAACTCGCTGTTCGACGTTGAACAAGGCGAGCTCGAAGTCGGACAGAAGGTCCACTACGCCATCGAGTCCACCAGCGATTCACCGCGCGCGACCTTCGTCTGCCGCGCGTTGCCCGTTGCGCTGAATGACCCACCCGAAGACGGGCGCGTGGGCGCTCTCGTCATCGAGCCGATAGGTGACCGCGGGTTCGGCTTCCTGCTGTCGCCATCAGTCAGCGGGCGGATCTTCTTCCACTACAGCAGCCTCGGCGAGGCTGAGCGCCCAGATCGCGGCGACCGCGTCGACGCGACGATCGAAGTAGACGAAGCCGGCCGCCCTCGCGCCACCCACGTTCGAACACGCTGACCGCCGCTGCAACTCAGGGCAGGCCCCAATGTCCACTGCCCTGGTAGATCTTGAGCGACTTTACGTTTGCTCGAGATTGGCTGCATCTCGACAGCTGTCGAGATGCAGGAGAGATTGCCCGGTCTCCCGCGGGCAACTTTGTCCTTTCCGCGGCCCAGGATCCCTATCGGTCAAAGATCGCGCCGAGGATGCGTGCTCGACGCGCACTACCGACCCACTTCCAGGACCTCGCTCGACTTGACCGTAGCTCCGGTTGCGCGGCTGTCCCCGGTGAATAATCCCCGATTGCGCCTTCGGTCGGTCAGACCACAACGTTCGGATCCTGCAGCGGTCGGTTCGCGGCGCTCACCCCCTACAGCACGAGGGCGGTTCCGACTGCGAGCAGCCAGATCGACCAGGCGACGTACGTGATGGGGGTCAACACCCCGACTCCGCGGGCTCGCCGGCACCGGCTTCATTGCCACGCTCGCAGCGATGGTGGCCACCACCCTCGCCGCTGCGCTTGCCCAGGCCGTTGTCCGCGACCGCCGGGGTGACAGGCTTCTTCTCGGTCGTGGGCATCGTCATTGCCGCCGCTCTTCTCCGTCCGCCGCCGGGTCCTCGAGCGTGGGCATTGGCTCCTCCTCGATCGTTCGTCGAAGATGAGGTGTCATCGGTGCGCCAGTCCCGCGCTCGTGACTGCCTCCGACTTCAGCAGAGAGAGTCCGAGAACTCGATCACCATCTCCGTCATCAGCGAGATTTGCTCGGCCACGTCGTCAGGTATTCCTTCCTGGTCGGCGTAGTCCTCAACCTGGGAGCGAGCCTCAGGGATCGTGAGGCCTTCATCTACTGCGGGACAGACTGATTCGATCGCGTTCTGTGCTTCACCCAGCGTGATCGCTGCGACACCGTGCTCGGGTGCCCTTGCGTTCACGGCAGCGCGGAATGCCTGAGCATCGGTCGGAGCGGACCCTTCGGACCCTTCGGACGAGCCGGTCGAGGTGGCAAGCAGCGGTGCGAGGAAGAGCGCCGTAACACCCATCGCCGCGATTGTGAACAACCCGACGGCTGCGGCCTTGTGGATTGACTTGAGCAGCCAGTTGACACCACCGGCCGTGAGAGCGAACACCATGAAGATGGCGTAGCCGTTGAACCCGGCAGGCCCCCACAGCCCGCCATAACGGTCAAGCGGATTCAGCGAGATTCCGATGTTGGAAAGGAGTATGGGAAGGATGAAGACGAGCGCAAAAGGGGCCGCAAGGATCACGGTCATCGTGAGCGCCGCCGATTCGGAAAGTCGCGATGGCTCGTCGGGCGGGTCGGCTGGCCCCGATGCGGTCGCGTCGGCAGATCGGCCAGTCCCGCGGTCGGCACCGCCCGGTGCCGTCGAGGTCAGTGCTGCGGCCCTGGGCGTACGTGTAGGCGGCGTCGGGGATGCCTTGCGACTGGCTGAGGTCGATGCGATTGGTGCTGGCTCCGCCCACGGATCGTGGCTTGGTGTGTCCCCGGGATCTGCTGGCGGCTGACTCCACGGGTCGACGGGAGATTCCCACGTGTCAGGGTCCGGCGGCTCCCAATCATCTTCCGGAGGCTCCCAGTCGTCCAAGCTGGACTGGCCGTCGCCGGACTGGTGTGTCCCTGAGGCTTGCACCAACTGGCGGCTGCACACCGGACAGAACTCATCACGCTCAGCGCGCCCGCGCGCGGCGGCCAGATACCCGTCAGTCATCCACTCCACGTCCGCGTGGCGTCCGAGGACAACGATGGTGACCTCAGAGGCCCCTGCCTGGTAGAGCGCCCTCGCGGCGCTCATGGATGTCGCGCCTCGCGTGAATGTGTCGTCGATCAGCAACACGTGTTCATCACTGACGTCGCGGGCCGCGAATCGATCCTCGTCAGGAACGTGTGTGTCAACCTCGGTGTCAAGGACCTCGAGGGCGTCCTCGATCCAGGTGCTGGCTCCCCATTGGGTCTCCTCAAGCAGCGATTCAACGGGGTTGCTTCGGCTCTTTCTGCTTGGGACGAACGTAACGGTGTCGACGTCGCCGGCGTGCTTCAGCACGTGAGGCAGCCGCTCGTCGATGAACGAAGTCAGCTCCGCCTCGGCTGATGAACGCTCTGTCTGGCTCGTGGATCGCTTGTAGTTCCACAATGCGAGGGCGAGCGGTGACTTCTTGACGGCCAGACCGAGTGGCAGAACCGTCGGAACCGGATAGGTCGTTCCAAGTTCCAGAGTCCGGAGGATCTGGTTGCAGCTGTAGCAACGGGAGTAGCTCGTTGAACTCGCTCGGCAGACTTCGCAAACGCCCGGTCCAATCAGAGGAACAGGCAGGGCTCGACTCGTCATGCGGTGACCAGGACTTCCTCGGGGCTGCTGACGAAATGCGCCATGCCCGCGTTCACGAACTTGTTAGCCCACGGGTGAACCCGGAGGCGATGGTGCAGAAAAAGCTGGCGCCCTTGTTCGGCAGCAAGCCGGGCTTGCAATGCAGCTCCGCTGCGCTCATCTGCGTCGATCACAAGTGTCGCTCGAGCCCACGCGGCCATCACGGCGTTCCGCATGGGGAAGGATGTCTTCGTGGGCGGCGCATCCGGCAGGAACTGTGAAACAACAAGGTAACGCTTCGCAACCTCCTCCTGGAGGTCCGCGTTTTCCTTTGGATACACCCGGTCTATCCCGGTGCCGATCACGGCGACGGTCCGTCGGTCTTCGCCGAGTGCCCCGAGGTGTGCCTCGCGGTCGATGCCCGCAGCCAGACCGCTGATCACAACAGCGCCGAGCCGGGCGATTTCACCGGCCCATGACCGTGCCGTGGCCAGTGCATCCTCGCTCACCCTGCGAGAGCCGATTATCGCGACTCCGTTGTAGTCCTCCACGTCGAGGGTGCCGCGGTAGAAGAGGAACAGGGGTGGTGATTTGAGTTGCGCTACCTGTTGAGGAAACTCAGGTGAGCTGATCGTCAGCGACCTGATCCCGCGCTGCTCCAGCTCGCTGAGCATGTTCGAGTAGCGCTCGATGAGATGTTCGGTCGGGGGGCCGTCCCCGAACAGCCCATCCTGGAAGTACCCGCGCTCATCGAGCACCAGACCAACGGAGCCACGATCGCGAACCTCGCGCGCTAGCTTGGCCCAAGGGTCTGAATCGAGCTGAGCCAAGGCCAAGGCCGCGGCCACCTGATTCAGCTCACTCATGCACTAATTCTCCCAGATCAGTGGATCGAAATGGGCGTGTTGCTCGGTTCGGTGTCGGCCGCCTCGGTTTAGACCGTCCGGCACAGCGGGAGAGCTGCAGCCGCGAAGGCCTGAGCCTGCTGCCCCACAATCGCCGCGTCTCGCACGAGGCCTGGATCGCGGGCTGCTCGATCGCGGAGACGTGGCGCCTCGAGCGCTCGCCCCGCCGATCGATTCGTGCGGACGGCAGTGTCGCTGACCGCGATCTCGTTGGTCCCGCCCTTCCTCTCCGAGGCAAACACCGCCACCACCACCGCCCTCCTGGGGCTACACCTCGTCGCTGCGACGGTGATGATCCCCACCCTGGCGCGGAGCCTCCGCACCCGGACCGATTGAGGATCCGCCAGCGGGGACGGGCGGATCGCGGCACAGCCGACATTCAGATGTCGATGGGGTACTGATCAACCCGCTCGTTGAGCAGATCACGGAGCAGGTCAGGCAAATGCCGGGGGCGGAACTCCTCAGGGTCCGGGAGCTCATCCATGTCTGCGAGCGTCCACCAACGGAACTCCGTGATGCCTTCGCCCACCGTCAACTCCTCGGGCGTCCACGTCCCGTTAGCGGCGAAGGAGTCGCACCGCACAACGAAGTAGTCGTGGATCGCGCCATCCCAGTTCTTGGAGTAGGAGGGTGATACCACCTCTTGGTGCCAGACATGCAGGACCTCCTCGCCCGATGCTTGGTACCCGACTTCCTCATTGAGTTCTCGCAGGACGGCGTCGACGGGTGTCTCGCCTGGGTCCAGCCCGCCACCGGGCGGTGCCCACACCACCGCACCGATGTGGCGAGCAGTCAGATCATGCCTCGCGAGCAACAGGCGGTCGTTCTCATCGAGAAGCAGTGCGCGCGCTGTTTGGCGGAGCCGTCGGGTAGGCACGGCGTAACCGTATGTGACAACCAGAGATGGATTGATTGACACCGCATCCGCTCGTGTCCGGGGCCCGGTAAACCGAACGACGTACCCCGCGACCCTGGAGCACACCACGGCGCACAGAGCCGATCACCAGTAGCGGATCCTTATTCGGGGACGTAGCTCGCCCGGCCTGCGCCACCCGCGAGCCCGAGCAGTTCGGTGACCGGAACCCTCTGGGCTGACTACGCGTATGCGGAACGCCCCGGCACGTGATCGCCGTCCCCCTGGGGATTCAAGACCTTGCCCATTGTCGAGCGTTTCAGTGTTGAAAGAACTATCGCGCACTTTTGGAAAAGTTCGCTGCATCTCGACAACAGCGGTTGATGTTGGTGTCCGAGGGGACGGCGGCGTATTCGGGTCGAGATGCGCTCGCAGGTCGCCCAGAACGCTTCCTGGCGAAGGTTCAAGGGCAGATTCAGGCCCTGAGGCGACCATTGGTTGCCCCGAGTTCGCTCTGAGCGATTCTGAGCGAAGAGCGGTCACCGTGACGGGCCGGCCGGATCAGGCCCCGCAGGCGGCACAGTGTGGTCGGGAGGAGTGGTGGCGGCGCTGGCGGAGAGCCGCTGGTCGGCGGCACGGCGACGGGACTGGGGATCGTTGTTCCTGGCGGCTTGCTTGCGGGCCTCGTCGTTGATCTCGTTGATGCGTGCCTGGGCGTACGCCGGGCGGTTGCGGTCGCGCTCCATGCTCTCGGTGACGGTCTGGTGTTCGAGGATTCCGGTTGCGAGGTGGAGCCTGTTGCGGAGCCGCTCGAAGCCGTGCAGCCAGTGTTCGGAGCCGCGGGAGCCGAGCACTCGGGCGGCCTGGTGGATGAGCTTCTGCCGGACGTCGGTGTCGGACCAGTGGCCGGCGGTGCGGAGCAGCTGGTCGATCATCGCGTTGCCGAGCGGGGACCGGTTGTCGATGGCGGCGGCGATCGCGTCGGGGCCCTCGGTCTCGAACAGCTTGGCCGGGTCCAGTCCGTCGGGCAGGTCGAGATGGGTGGGGTCGAGGTCCGCGGCGGTCAGGTGCCAGAAGGCCTTCTGCGCCGACTTCCACCCGGCCGGGTCGGAGTCGGTGGCCACGGCGATGCGGTCGCGCCCGTTGACCAGGTCGATTTGGGCGCGCAGCAGCTTGATCTGGTTGACCGTGAGGGCGGTTCCCATCGGGGCGATGCCGACGGCGGCGCCGTCGCTGCCAAGAGTGACGGCCAGAGCGTCCATGGGGCCTTCGACGATGACAGGGAGCGCGCCGTCGGCGAGGCGTTCGCGGGCTTCGGCGTACCCGAAGAGCGCCTCGCCCTTGGTGAAGATCGGGGTGGTGCGGGTGTTGAGGTACTTCGGTCCGGCGAAGTCGTCGTCGGTCTTGGTGGGATTCCGGCGGCCGACGAAGCCGAGGATCGCCTCGCCCGCGGGGTCGTGGGGATCGCGGATGGGCATGACCAGTCGGTCGCGGAAGAAGTCACGGCCGCGCTGACGCAGCGAGGCGAGACCTGCCTGCTCGAGCTCGTCGAGGGTGGCGCCCTGGTTGGTCAGGTGGCGAATCAAGCTGCGCCCACCTCCGGGTGCGTACCCGACTGCGTAGTTGGGGTGGTCGGCGAGGTCGGTCCCCAGCCGCTCGCGCAGGTAGCCCGGTGCCCACGAGCGCGGGTAGCAGGACTCGAAGTAGGCCAGGGCCTGGTGGTTGAGCTCGTGGATCCGCTCGGCCGGGAGCGCGCTCGGGTCGGGGAAAGCGTTCTCGGCCGTGACCTCGTCGGTCTGCTCCCACGGCAGGGGCGTCGCGTACGGGTCCTCGACGTACGGGTGATGAGCGCCCGCGCCATCTTCGTACGTCATCGGCTCGTACTCATCGCGGGGCGGCTCCCAGTCGACCGGCTCGGCCGCGAGGGTGTCGTAGTCGTCCGGGGTGGGGGAGTGGGCCAGAGGGACGCCGGCGGCGTCGGGCTGGTCGCGGTAGAAGGCGGCCATGAACTCGTCTGCGTCCTCGGGCGGCAGCAGGTCCGGGTCCAGGTCCGAGGGAACGTCGGCGTCGCTGTACGGCGCTGCCTCGTCGCCGTGCACCGGTGCTTCTATCGGCTGGTCGGTGAGCATGGCGATGCGCAGTACGAGCGCGTCGGCGACCTCGACGCCGGTCAAGCTCCCGTCTTGCGGGACGCCGTCGAGTGCACTGGAGAGGATCTCGGTCGGGGTCCAGCCGTGGTGCTCGCAGGCTTCGTCGACCGCCGCCACGAGCGCGGGCCACGCGGGCGCCTTCTGCAGGTAGTCGGCCTTGGTCGTGCCGACAAGTTCGGTCAGCGAGGTGCGCCATGTGGGCTGCAGCAGGTTCGCGGAGTGCTCGTCGGCGCCGAGTGCAGCCGGCCCGAGGTGAGGAACGAGACGCCACCACAGCGCCGCGGCCTGCTGCTCGTCGGGCAGCGGCCGCGCGGCCGCGGCGGTGTCCGTGTCGGTGTCGGACTGGCCGCCCGAGAGGGATGGATCGGTGGCGAGCGCCTGCTTGATGTAGTCGGTCACGGGCAGCCCTGCACGTTCGAGGCGGGCGAGTCGCTGGCACAGCGGGGTGATCCACGGGTCGGCGCGGACGTTCTCGGGCAGCACCTGGTACCAGGTGCGCTGGGAGAAGGGGTAGCTCGGACGTGCCGACCGGACGGCCCGGTTGAGCTTTGCCTGGTGGGCGCCCGGGGCGCCGATGGTGCGGTCGCCGGTGGGGCGCAGGTCGTTCTCGTCGGTCCGGGCCACTGCCCGCCACACGGCGAGATCGGCCCGCAGGTCGGCGTCCTCCTCCTCGAGGAAAGGCTGTGCCCACACGGGGGCGGTGGCGCCGGTCCATCCCCGAGCCTCATCGCGTACAGCGTCGATCTGTTCACGTACGAGCTGGTGGTAGGCGGCCGCGAACGGACCCCAGTCGCGGGCTTCAGCCAGCCGGCCGGGGACGCCGGGCAGCCAGGGCAGCGGCCCGCTGCTTGGCGGGGGAGTGTCAGCATCGTGTGCCGGGACCGGGGTGAGTTCGGCGGAAAGGTCGTCGATGCGGGCGTCGAGCACGGCCGCCGGGTCGCGTGCGTCGGCCAGCGAACCAACACCCACGGCGGCGGTCAGCAGCTTCAGGGGGCTGTGCTCGTCGAGCGCGATGAGCGCGAGGTGGGAGCGCAGTGTCGGCCACGCGGGGGCCTCAGTGAGCCCGGTGAGTAGTGCTTCGGCGTGCGCGTCGATCTTGTCCATGCCGATCGGGCCAATGAGGTTCTCGGCGCCAGCGGTGACGGCGTCGTGGTAGCGGGCGGCCATGTCGCCGAGCAACTGGTGCGGGTTGGTCTGCTCACGCAGCGTGGTCGTCGCGGAGACCGGCGAACCGTCGCGGCGCAGCATCTCGGCGATCCGGTCGAGCGCGGTCGGCGGGATCAGTGCCTCGGGCCGGATCAGGTTATGTGGGTCGCCGTCGCTGGCGACGTTGAGATAAAGGTGGTTGGCGAACTTGCCGCGGGAGAGGGCGACGTAGAGCAGGTTGCGGTCTTCGTCACCGGTGAGGACGACGTGGCAGGTGCCGGTGGTGATGCCTTGGGCGCCGTGGACGGTGGTGGCGTAGCCGAGCTGGACGGTCTTCGAGGCGTAGTCGGCGGGCAGGGTGATGGTCTTGCCGAGTTGGTCGTGGACCACAGTCAGGGAGCCGTCGGAGTTGACCTTCTTGACGTGCCAGCGGTCGCCGTTCTTGACCCAGTTGGTGCGGCTGATGCGTAGGCGGCGGTCGTTCTCGCGGGTAATGATCCGGTCACCTTCGGAGACCTTGGTGCCGTCAGCCAGGGTCAGTACGCGCCCGATCTCCTCGTCGAGTCCGACGAGGCGGTCGTTGCGGGCGCGGGTGTTGAGCTCGGCGACGAGGTCGCGGGTGGGTGCGATCAGGACCGAGTCGGTGCCGTCCGCACGGTCGGCCGCCCACGCGGCGTAGGCCTGGTCGGCGCAGGCACCGAGGTCGCCAACATGGATCCGGCCGCGGTCGGCGTAGAACGCGATCGCCGACGGGTCGCCTTCGCGTAGCGCGAGGGTGGCGGCTGCTTCGGCGTGGTTGATGCTGCCGTCGGGGTTGCGGAAGCGGTGCACTTCGGTGAGGGTGACGGCGCCGATCTGGTGGGCGATGTCGCGCAGGACGCCGCCGGCAGCGACCGAGGCGAGCTGCCGGTCGTCGCCGACGAGCCGCACCTGTCCGCCGCGGGAGGTGATGTAGTCGATCGCGGCAGCCAGATCGGTGGTCGCGGCCATGCCCGCCTCGTCGATCAGGACGAGGGTCTTGGGGTTGATCTTCTCCATCCACGTGGGTGCTCCGCCGTTCTTGGCGTGCCACACGAGCTTGGCGAGCGTGTCGGCGCGAACCTTCTTCCGACCCGGGCGCCACGGCCCGTTCAGGAGCCCCTTGGCCTTCGCCGCGGCCCCCGCATCGCTGGTCTCGGGGTTGATCGAGGCGCCGAGTTCTTGGGCTGCGACCGCGGAAGGGGCGAGGCCGATGACGATGCCGCCGGAGTCCTGCCAGGCGCGGGTGAGGACCTGCATGGCGGTGGTCTTGCCGGTGCCGGCGGGCGCGAGGGCGAGCTGGACGGCGCGGCCGCTGGTGGCCATCTCGCGGACCAGGGACTGCTGGGCGGCGTTGAGCTGGAGCTCGTTGGCGGCGGCTTCGGCGATCGCGATGCCGACGCGTACCTCGCTGATGGTGCGGCCGCCGGTGCGGCGGGCGGAGTCGACGATGCGCCGTTCGGCGTCGATCACGGCCTGGGAGGTGTACTGGCGGGCGCCGGCGAGGCTGTAGACGCTGACGATCTCCGCGCCCTGGATCCCGTGGTCGATGCGCTGCAGGGGAGCGGGGATCGTCACGTCCTGCTCGGCCGCACTGGTCGCGTGGGTGAGCGGGTCGGGGTCGTTGAAGGCGATGGAGTGTTCGCCGATCGCGGTGGCCACGACGCGGTCGACGGCGGCGTCGAGGTCGGGCAGCCGGACGCCGTGGGCGCGGGCCTGGCGCTGTGCCTCGGCGCGCAGGTGCCAGACCTGCCAGGTCGCACGGTCTTCGGCGACCCGCGCGACGACACGCTGGGCGGTCTCGGCGACCCACTCGTCGGTGACATCCTGGGCGTCCGGACGGTGTCCGAGGCAGTGCTCAACCATGTCCCGGACGGCCTGCTCGCTGCCGATGATGACGGCGGCCTCGGCCAGCCACGCGGCCCGCTGGTCGGCCTCGGCGCGGGGTGCGTGCTTGGCCTGCCGGGTCTGGTCCCATGCCTTCTCCGCGAGGGTGACGGCCTCGCCTTCGGTCGGCGGGCGACCGTGCTCGGTCTGGAAGGCGGCCGCCAGTTCGCGGCGTCGGGCCTCGATCGCGCTGCGCCTCTTGGACCAGGTCGTGGCCAGGCGCTCGTCGACACCGACGATCTCGCGCACGGGCCGCTTGTCGACGCCCTTGTTCAGGCCGCTCCGCCGGTTCTCGAAACGAACCCCCAGCCGGGCGATGAGCTCGGACTCGATGAGGGTGTTGTACATCTCGGCGAGGGTGACGTTGGCCTTGTAGAGGACCCGTCCGTCGACGGCGAGCCAGCGTCCGGTCTCGTCCTGGACCTTGTTGCTGACCGCGACGTGGGTGTGCAGGTGCGGGTCGGAAGAACGTGCGTCGCGGTGGGTGAACATGCCCGCGATCAGGCCCTTGGCCTTGACCTGCTGGAGGCCGCCGCGGCCGCGGCGCGTGAACAGCACCTCCTGTTCGAGCCACGACAGCGTGGCCTCGACGGCCGAGTGGTGGGCGTCCTCGATCTCCTTGGCGACGTCGCGGTCGGCCAGTGCCCACAGCGTCGAGACCGACTTCACCGGGGCGAAGGTGAGGTCGTACCCGGCCACCGCGGTGGTCTGCTGGCGGGTGGCCTTGGCCATGAAGGAGCCGCGCTCGCGGTCGTCGATCGGTGCCCGGCCGTGCTCGCGGAGGAAGTGCTCGTTGCCCAGTTCGGTGCGGATCTTCGCCCGCACGTCGGCCGGTACCGGGGTCTTCCAGTGCTCACCGTGGGCCAGGTTGTAGGCGATGTAGCGCTTCGCGGTTTCCTGGATGAACTCCGGCTGGTTGCCCAGGTACCTGGCGAAGACGCGGCCGAGCTGGGAGGCCTTCTTGGCCTGTTCAACGCTCTTCCCGGCGTCCAGAGCGGCGTTCTCCAGCAGCTCAGCGTCCGGGTGACGGCCCTCTCCGAACAGGTTCCGCATGTGGGTCTCGGTGACCTGCGAGCCCACCTCGAGGTCGAGCGCGCCGAGACCCTCGCCGAACCAACGACCTGGTGACTCGCCCTTCTCGGCGTAGTAGTCCGCCAGCCCCTGGTGGCCGCGGTCGGTCGCATCGTGCGCGGCGACCTGGCGGGTCAGGTACGTGTACCCGTCTCCCGCGGTCAGCTTGTGCACACCCATCACGTCACGGAGAAGCAACCGCGGCGAGCCGGTTTCGGACACCTGCCTGGCACCGATTTCCGACAGTGCATGGGGTGCGAGGGATCTGGTGAGGTTCAGCGTCTGGTGAGTTGAGTGACGTGGTGGGTTCGAAATTCGGTGGATCGGAGGTGTCCGATCTGGGTCGGTCGAGGTTGCTTCTTGCTTGTGAAGGGTCGCGGTGGATTTCCGCGACGTTCCGAATCAAGGAAGAGGTGGTCCCCAGTGGGAAAGGCGACGCAGGCACAGGCGGGTCGGGATCGGGCTCGGGATGCCCGGCTGGAAGGGGCGCGGGAGCGCCGGCTGAAGCTGGACCCGGACCAGCTGGCCCGGGAGCAGCGCATCGACGAAGCGGTGGTTGACGTCGAGGTGGCCTGGGAGGCGCGCAGCGAGGCCGAGCAGGCCGTCGCGGCCGCGGAGGCCGAGGCCGCGACCGCGCTCGAGCGGCTCCTCGATGAGAAGCTCGCGGTTAAGGACGTGGTCCGGCTGACCGGGATGGACCAGGCGACGGTACGTCGGCTGCGTCAACTCAAGCAGGCAGAGCCGACGTCAGGCCCCGAATCGGGTGACCGGCCGGCGTCGGCGGCCGAGGTGGCGTGATGGCCAGCCCGGCCGACCCCTTCGACGGTGTGTCGGATGCCGAGCTGCGGCGCCGACTGATCGACGCTGGTGACCGCCGCCTCGACGGGCTGTCAAGGACGGCGGCGCAGGAGGCTCGCCGAGACCAGGCCATCCTGGTGACGGAGCTGCAGCGCCGCGGCGCGCCGCTGGAGGAGCCGCGTCCGGCACTGCTGCCTCCTGGCCGTCGTCCGCTACAACCCGAAGACCAGTGCGCACCTGCGCCGGGCCGCACGGCCCCCGGACCGGGGATTCCGTTTTGAGCGGGCAGCCGACGACCGTCACGAGCCGGCGTCGGCAGCACGAGCTGCTGAGGTCGTGGTCGGGGTGGCCGCTGACCTCGATCCTGCTCGACCCGACGGAGGTCGCCCAGGTCCGTGAGGCGGGCTGGTCGGGCACGCACCACCGCGACCCGGAGACGGGGGAGCGGATCGTCGGCACGGCCGACGGTCTCGGGTTCGGAGTCGACGGCTCGTGGCGCAACCCGGTCGAGGTCATTCCGTGGGCGGAGGTCGAGGCGATCGCCAGGGCGGTGCCCGACGACGTCCGCGACCAGCTGGTCGCGTTCCGGGGTCGGTGGCGTGACCACCAGTCCGCCTACCCGCGGTTCGTCGCGAGCGCTGCCGCGGTCGGGTGCGGGCCGATCGTCCTGGGCGAGCCGCTCACGCCGCGGCAGGAGGCCTACGTGCGCGAGCTCGAGGCCTTCGAGGCCAGCGGTGTGCTGCCGGCATGGGAACAGCAGCGCGCCGTCCTCGAGGCGGAGCGCCTGGAACTGCACGCCCGGGCCCTGTCCCTGGAGGCCGGGGCGGAGGCCGTTGATCTCCTCGAGCTCCTCGAGGACCAGCAGGTCGGGCAGTCCGTCGCCACGGCCACGGTTGAGCCGATGCGGCCAATCGGTGAGGACCGGGCACGCATCGCGGTCGCCGAGGTGCGCCGCACCCTGCCGGTCGGCTCTCGCGTGCAGGTCATCTATCTCAACGGGCAGCGCGAGCAGACGACACCCGATGTGCGCACGGTGACCAAGCAGACGCGCTACGAGATGGTGACCGCCCCGGTCGGGGGCGAGAAGGGGTCACACCTTGCGTGGTCGGGCCAGCGGGCCGAGCGAGACGCGAAAGCCGTCCTGATCATCCGCGATGCCGACGGCACCCCGTTCGTCGCCTACATGCCGCTGGCCGACGGTTCTCCGGAACCAACAGAGGCGACCTTGCCGATCGACCCTGCGTTGGAGCTGCGGTACACCGAGGCCCGCCGCACCACGGACGCGGCAACGCTGGACGACATCGCCGGCAGCGAGATCGCACTGAACCGCCGCACGGTCGCAGAGAACAGCGCGACCTCGCCAGCGACCCTGGAGCGCCTGGCGGCCGACGACGACGTCCAGGTCCGCCGGGCCGTTGCCGGCAACCCGAACACTCCCGTCGAGGCACTCGACCGTCTCGCGAGCGATCCTGACGAGGCCAAGGAGCTGGGCGAGACGAAGGTCCGTTGGCTGGTGGCCAACAATGCCCGCACGGCCGAGACCACGTTGGCCCGGATGGTCGGCGATCCGGATGCGATGGTGCTTGGCGCGATCGGCCGGCACCCCCACGCCTCCACAGCAACCCTCGAGCATCTCGCGAGCACGCCGGCACCTGGCCGGCAGTGGGTCGATCCCGATGTTCGGCAGGCGGTGGCCAGCAACCCGAACACGCCACCCCGCCTCCTGGCCGGCTGGGAGAACGCCGACGGCAACACAATGGCGCAGGTAGCGAAGAACCCCGCGACCCCGGCCGACGTCCTCGAGCGGATGTCCCGCGACACCTCGACGGGCAACCGCACGCGTGCACTGGCCGCCACCAACCCCTCGCTCCCGGCCGCCGCCCTGTACCGGCTCGCTCACGAGGAAGACGCGTGGGTTCGCGAACACGCAGCGAAGAACCCGAACATCGACGCAGCTGACTCACACCGGGTCGCCCTCGACCAGGAGCCCAAGGTCCGACGGGCCCTCGCACGAAACGAGCACGTCGAGCCCGGCGTACTAACGCGCCTTCAGGCCGACCCGGACGCATGGGTCCGAGTGGCGCTCGCGAAGAACCCGAGCATCACCCCGGAGACCCTGCACGCACTGCGCGGCGACCTGAACCCGAGGGTCCAAGAAGCCGTCGAACACAACCCAACTGCGGCGCACCTCGTCGAGCAGCGGGTCACCGCCGCCGAGAGGCCAGGGCTGCTCCCGCCGCGGCCGCGGCCGCGTAGCCAAGACGAGCTCCACCAGGCAGCTAACAACGTGCAGACCCGACCGGAGGTGGCCCGATGATCGCAAGCAAGCCGGTCCGGCTCCTGTCCCTGGCGATCGTGGCCCTGGTCGTCATCGTCGGCGTACGGGGCATCGTCGGCGGCTTCGCCTTCGGCGGCGACCTCCTCGCCACCACAGGTGGCCCCGGCTCCGCGGCCGCCGGCAAGCGCACGGCCGGCGTCGTGGCCTACGTCCTCGACGGGGACACGATCCAGGTCACCACCCGCGATGGCCGCGATGTACGGGTGCGGGTCCTCGGCATCAGCGCTCCCGAGATCCCGCACCCCGGCAAGCCGGGGGAGTGCTACGGCTCCACGTCGACCCGGCACCTCACGCAGCTGCTGCCGGCCGGCACCCACGTCACGCTCGCGAGCGACCCGACCCAGGACGACGTAGACGTCTACGGCCGATGGCTTCGATACGTCCAGGCCTACGGCCGCGACATCGGGCGCGCGCAGATCCGGTCCGGTGCCGCCACAGCACGCGACAGCTCGGACCCGGTCTCACGTCACGGGGCGTACGTGCAGGTCGAAGACCAGGCCCGCGAGCGCGGGGCGGGGATGTGGACGGCATGTCGATGACCAACACGCCAGGACCGATGACTGCGGAGGGGTTTACAAGCGGTATAGGGGGGCTATACCGTATAGGTGGGCTATACCCCAGCGGCGTGGGCCGCATCCGTTAGGCGTAGGAGGTCGCCAGATGAGCATCTGCGAGGGATGTGCGCAGAGAGGACACGGGCCGGAGGAGTGCGCGAATCGGGATCTCCCAATGTGCGCCCGGACCTGCACGTGCCGGCACGGAGTACCGGAGTCCGACCCGGCGCCGTACTGGTCGGCGGTGAGCGCCGCGGCCGAGTCCGCGGCATCGCCGGAAGGACGGGGCTGATGACCGCCCGGCATCGCCCGGCCGCACGTCGGCGCCGCTTTCGGCACGACGAGTACATCGCCGGCGATCTCTTCTCCGGGTTCGGTGGGCTGACTCAGGGCATCGAGCGCGCCGGGTTCACCGCGATCGTCGCGGCGAACCACAACGAGTACAAGGTGAAGGTTCACGAGGCGAACCACCCGCACGTCGAGCACTGGATCGCGGACCTGGTCGACCCGGAGTCCAGCGACTACCACTCCGTGCGCGAGTTGCCGCCGGTCGACCTGCTCGCTGCCGGCGTCTCCTGCGTCAACCACTCGCCGGCGAACACGAAGAAGGCCTACGAGCACGGCCTCTCGCTGTTCGACATGGAGGACCCGGAGTACGAAGCGCGGGTCACGCGGTCGGAGCGTGACCGTGCCACCGCCAACTGCGTGCTCCACTACGCCGCCCAGCACCACCCGCTGCTGATCCTCGTCGAGTGCACCACGGAGCTCGCCTCATGGGGCCAGCTCGTTCCGGGGAAGAGGAAGGTCGGCGACGGTTCGACCTACCGGTGGTGGCTCAAGCAGTTCGACCTGCTGGGCTACAAGCACAAGGTCCTCTACCTGAACTCGATGTTCTTCGGCGTCGGCCAGTCCCGGGACCGCGGCTACTGGGTGTTCTGGGACAAGAAGCTCCCGACCCCGGATCTGGCTCACCGGCCCGAGTCGTGGTGCGACCGCTGCCAGACGATCGTCCAGGCCGTGTGGTCCTGGAAGACCGGCGTCCCGCCGACCGGGTCGGTGCGGTACGGCAAGCAGTACAACTACCGCTGCCCCTCGTGCTCCCGCGAGGTGATCCCGCCGTTCACGCCCTCGCTCGAAGCGCTCGACCTGTCGAACCTGGGCACCCGCATCGGCGACCGGGAGAAGCCGCTCGCGGCTGCCACGATGGCGCGCGCCGAACGCTGCCGGCAGCGGTTCGCCGAGTTCCCGGCTGTCTTGATGCCGGCGAAGTCGCAGCGCGGGTCGGAGCGGCACCCCTGGCAGCCGATGGCCACCCAGACCAGTCAGCAGGAGACCGCGGTCTTGTCGACCGGCGCGCTGATGGCCGCTGCCGGGTACACCTTCGAGCGGCCCGGCTCGGAGTGCCGTAGCCGCGACTTCGGTCAGCCGCTGCCGGCGCAGACCTCGACCAACGGAACCGGACTGATCACGCCGCCGGTCGCGATGGCGGTCGACAACTTCCAGGGCGCCCCGCGCGGGGTCGACGAGCCGCTGCCGACGCAGGGCGGGTCGGAGACGATGGGGCTGCTCTCGGCGCGAGTGATACCGAACCGGACGAACGCCACCAGCCGCGGTGTCGGTGAGCCGATGGAGACCGTAGTCGGTGGCGCCGGATCCGGCGGGCTCTCGGTGCTCTCCTCGGGTGTGCTCCCGTACCGGAAGCACACGACGCCCACCTCACACGCCGAGGCGATGCCGACCGTGACGGCCGAGCAGATCCCCGGTCTCCTGACTGCGGCGGGCACGATCAAGAACAACGGGTCGATCCTCGAGGCGAAGTACCGCGCGCACCCGGTGTCGGCCCCGCTCGGCGCGGTCACCGCTGAGCCGACCCAGGCGCTGCTGTTCTCCGGCTGGTACAAGCAGAACGGCTCTACCGGCACCGAGACGGCGCCCCATCCGGTCACTGACGCGTTCGGGACGCTCACCTCGCGCGACACCACCGCGATCCTGACCGCCGAGTGGCGCGAAGCGCTCGCGGACCTCACGCTCGAGGACTGCTACTTCCGGATGATGTACGACCACGAGATCGGCCGTGGCTGCGGGTTCGACGTCGACTTCGCAGGCCACCAGGGCACGTTCCAGGTGTGGGGATCGGCCCGCGACAAGGTCGACGGCTACGGCAACGCGGTCTCGCCGCCGGTGGGCTGGTGGATCGGCGGCCGGCTTCGCGCGGTCCTCCACGGAGAGGTGGCGGCGTGATGACCGCGCAGGAGCTGCCCACCGCCGCGGCGACCGACCGGCGGCCGGAGTCAGCCGCCCGAGCCGCGTTCCGGCGCGAGCAGAAGCCGCTCGGCGCCAGCTGCGACTTCCCCGGGTGCGATCGCCACGCCGTACTCGGCTCTCGGATGTGCGACTACCACGTCCTCGTCCGGCTCGCCTCGAACGGCTCATGGGTCGACGACAGCCACCCTGATGGGGGGCACGGCTGATGGAGACCCTTGCCCCGATCCGTCACGGCCACCTGGCGGCCGCCCTGTTCGATACCGGCCGCCTCGACGCGCCGGCGTCCTCGCAGCACTGGCGGGTGGCCCGTGACGGTGACCCGCTCGGCTCGGCGCTCTACCGGCGCCACTACTCGGCTCGTCGCTACGCCGACGGCCGGCGGCCAGCGTTGTTCGTGGGCCCGGGGGAGAAGCTCGTCCTGATCGCCCATGACGACGCCGCCCTGTTCGTGTGGCGACGCTTCATCGACGCATCGGGCCAGACGGGCGTCAACTGCGCGGTGTTCCGCAACGAGAGCACCGAACTCTCCTCAGAGCTGATCGCGGACGCTGAGCCGTTCGCCTGGCGCCGCTGGCCTGGGCAGCGTCTCTACACCTACGTCGACGCGGCCGCGATCCGGTCGACGAATCCGGGCTTCTGCTTCCAGCGGGCCGGATGGCGTCGCTGCGGGGTCACCAAGGGCGGGCTCATCGTGCTCGAGCGCCTCCCGCACCTGAGCACGGAAGGAGGCGAGTGATGGCGTACCGAGAGACCTACAGCTACGTGGTGCTGTGCGACCGATGCGGCGTCACAGCTCCTGAGGGGACGGGCTGGTGGACGCCGGCGATCGCCGATCGAGCCGCGATCGAGGCGGGCTGGGTGATGACGCGGACCGAGCATCTGTGTCCGTCCTGCTCGGCTGTCGAAGCGGGCGATGAAGGCGAGGGAGCTGCTGAGCGGTGCCCGTCGCGGGCCGCTCTGCGGCCGTCTCCAGAGCCGGCGCGGCGGACCGACGTGTGCTGGCCTCCCTCCTCGCCAGCTGCTGACCAGGCGTGGGAGGGGACACGATGAGCGCACCGGTCATGGGAGCCGTCGGCGGTAGTGAGGTCGCACGTGCCCCGATCACGCCGTTGGTGCCCTACCACGGCGGGAAGGGCCGGCTGGCGCCATGGATTGTGTCGCTGCTGCCGCCGCACCGGGTCTACGTGGAGCCGTTCGCGGGCAGCGCCGCGGTGCTGTTGGCGAAGGCGCCGTCGATTCACGAGGTCCTTAACGACATCGACGGGAATGTCGTGACCTTCTACCGGGTGCTGCGCGACCGGCCCGACGAACTCGAGCGGGTCTGTCGGCTCACCCCGTACTCGCGCGAGGAGTTCGCGCGAGCGGATCTGGCGGAGGGGGGCTTGTCGGACCTGGAGCGTGCTCGTCGGTGGTGGGTTCGGACCAATCAGTCGTTCGCACACACCGGGAGTACCCGGACGGGCTGGTCGACGAGCATCAAGCGCGGCTCGAACAACGCCCGGTCGGTGCTGAATCGGATCGACCGGTTCGCGGCTGCGGTCCACCGGCTGGGGACGGTGACACTGGAGAGCATGGATGCGGTCGAGATGATCGAGCGCTACTCGGTGGCCGACGGCGTGATCTACGCCGACCCGCCGTACCTGGTCTCCACCAGGTCGACGATGACGAAGCGGCCCTCGGGCGACTACGTGCACGAGTTCGCCTCCGAGGACGACCACCGCCGGCTGGCCGAGGCACTGCGGGCCAGTCGGGCGACCGTGCTGCTGTCGGGCTACCACAGCCCGCTGTACGACGAGTTGTACTGCGACTGGTACCGCACCGAAAGAACGGTGCTGCGCCGTACGTCGAACGGCCGCTCGGCCTCGCAGGTGCACACCGTGGAGGTGATCTGGTCGAACCGTGCCGTCGACACCCAGGTCGCCTTCGACTTTGACGGCACAGGGGCGGGGTCATGACCGGGCGGCGGCACGCATGCGTGACCGGCTGCTGCGGCCTACGGTGCTGGGTGTTCCCCAGATCCAGGCTCCAGCAGCCGAGCCCCGATGAGGCGGCGGTTCGATGATGCTGGACGACGAGCCCCCGGCCGTCGCCGATGGGGCCGTTACAGTCGGCAACATGCAGCCCGCCGATGTGACCGCCGTACCGGCCGAGGTGGTGGAGGACGTGCTTCGCGACCCGTCAGGATTCCTCGCCGCGGCCGCGGAGGCAGCACCTGGCTGGGCGACTCGGTACGGCGGACCGGAGGGCGTTGCGCAGCTGACGAGCGCTCTGCATGACCATCTGGCACAGCTGACGAAGAGCAACGCCGAGCTGCGAGCCGCGACGGTGGTCTACCTGCGCACCCATCCGAAGCTGTCGCTGTTGACGATCGCGCGGCTGCTCGGCGTGACCAAGGGCGCCGTCCAGCACGTCATGCGCCGTGCCGGGGAGGATTCGACTCGGGCGTCGGGGACCTTCGCGCGGCTCGAGTCTCCCGGAGCCTGGCGTTCCTGACGGCATCGTCCATGCTTCCCAAGTGCGCGTGGACGAGCCGTGCGGTGTACGGCACGTCGAGCGGCTCATGGACGTCGACGCTCCCAGTGCCGACCCTCGCGCTCCAATCCAGGATCAGCCCGCGGGACGGCTTGAGCCGGCCGGTGTTGCGGATCAGCACGAACCGCACGCCGGCGTACGGTCGCCACGCGTCGTGCTTCGGTGGGTTCGCGGACACCTCAGCGCCCGCTCACTCGGTGGTGAGCAGCTCGGCCGGGACCCACTCCTCGACTGAGGCCCAACGCCCGGGCCGCAACTGCGCCACGTAGACGACCCTGCCCTCCCAGAGATGGCCCGCGCGGCGCCACTCCAGCAGAAGACCGGGCCGTGGTTGGGACCCGGCGACCGGTACTGAGATCCAGCAGTGTCGCCCCGGCTGATCCTCGTGGATCGGCGCACCGCCGCCGTCTTCCTTCTGAGGCTGGCCGGCCCGGACGCGGTCCTTGAGTGGGATGCCCGCGCCGCGTCCGTAGCCACCAGCTGCCATGCCCCCTAGAGTAGAACAGGTGTTCGACGCGAGCGGCGGGCCTGGGTTTCGTACGCTGAATGAGTGCCAACCTCCTGGGAGCCGATGCTGGCCAAGCCCGCAGCCACGCTGCCGGCTTCTTCGGCACTGCCCGGCGGCACCGTCTACGAGCCCAAGTGGGACGGCTACCGGGCCATCCTGGAACGCGGCTCCGGCGGGTGCCGGGTCTGGTCACGCACCGGCGCGGACCTGACGGGCGGGTTCCCAGACGTCGTCGAGGCTGCCTGCGAGCAGCTGGCCACCGGCACGGTCGTCGACGGAGAACTGGTGGTCTGGCGAGCCGGTCGCTTGGACTTCGGCGCCCTCGCTCCACGCCTGGCCTATCGCGGCCGCCGAAGGCCGCCGGCCACGATCGCGCCAGCAACGTTCCTGGCCTTCGACGCCCTCGCCACCGGGGATGTCGACCTGCGAGCCGAGCCGCTCCGACACCGCCGAGAGCAGCTGGAGCAGCTGGCCGGATCGTGGCGACCGCCGCTGCAGCTGACGCCCCAGACCGCGGACCGGGCGGTGGCACAGCGCTGGCTGGAGGAGTACGCCGCCGCCGACGCCGGTGTGGAGGGGATCGTCGCGAAGGGTGCCGCCCAGCGGTATCTGCCGGGTCGGCGAGCCTGGGTGAAGGTGCGCATCCGCAACACCCGGGAGGCCACGGTGGGCGCGGTCATCGGCCCGATTGAGCGACCCGACAGGCTCGTCCTCGGGCTGCGCACTGAGGCAGGGGAGCTGCGGGTTGCTGGGGCCACGCATCCCCTCACCACGGAGGAGGCGGTAGAGCTCGGCAGAGTCCTCACCCGTGCTGAGGAACACCCCTGGCCGGCCGAGCTCAGCACTCGGCACCTGGGCCGGTTCTCCGTCGAGCCGGTCCCGATCACGCGCGTGGCCCCAACCCTGGTCGTGGAGGTGGAGGCAGACACCGCATTCGAGCACGGGCGGTGGCGACACCTGACCCGCTACCGGCGGGTCCGCTGGGACCTGTGCGGCTAGCCTCGGCCCACGCGGATGTGCAGGATCCGCCAGCCCTCGGGAACACGCTCCTGGAGCTCGGTGAGGGCGTCGTCGTACGTCGTGGCCGCCACGGTGAGCTCGCCGGTCTCCAACTCGTAGCCGTCGCGGTGGCCCGGGGGAACTTCCTCGGTCGCCGCGGTCATCGTCAACACCCGAGCACTCTAGGGAGGGCCGCGGACACCGGCGGGCGCTTCCGGGTGAAGGGCCCCCACACTCGCAGACAGCGGCCATCGCTGAGCATCGGGTTACACCCCGCCGCGGAGCGCGGCCTGTGACCAGTACGCCTCTACTTCATCGAGGGTGACGATTCGCCGAGGCAATCCTCTGCCAACGCTCGGTCCAGCTTCGAGGAGTCTCTGGATTCCCTCGTGGCCCGCGTCGCCCGGCATGAGCGTGCGATAGCGGTATGTCAGATAGGCCGACTCCACCACGACGAGGAGCGGACGCCCTGGATCAGGCGGATACAGAAGATCCCTCGGCCCGAATTTGAACTCGAGCTTGGGATTCTTGTTGCTCTCGGAGAAGACCAACTTCTTGGTGACCCGGTCGACGACTTGGCCGGTCCCGGAGATCTTCTCCAGCGTGACAGAACGGTCGTCGCCGGGCTGGAGGTTGAAGAACTGGCGAGCGACGTCCTTGTTGAAGTGAACCTGCTGCCATCGTGGCGGACCGTTACGGTTCGATGCCTTGCCGACCTGGCCAATCAGAGACATCTCTGTCCCCGTTAGAAGGTCCGGGACTTGAGCCGTCATCGTGAGTCACCGCACCTGCTCAGGCACCCGCATGATCTCGTCGTACGGCAGCACAGTCTTGCCAGTCGACTTCTTCGTCGGGGGCTTAGCCGCGATGATGACGTACTCGTGCACGTTCTTGAACAGGAAGTTCGGCGGGTATGGATAGCTGCCGAAGATCGGGCGCTGGCCGTTGGCCGAGCCCCACTTCCCGCCGGTGCCGTCCTTGTTCCAGATGATCTCGTTGACGAGCACGAAGCCCAGCTCGCGGAGCAGGATGACCAGGTCCGTCGCGAGCGGGAACGTCAGCAGGCCATGCTCAGTGTGCTGGTTCACGTTGGCGGTGTTGACGCAGAACTTGCGGCCTGGCGCGAGCACGCGGAAGACCTCGGCAAAGGCCGGCCGCAGCGACTCGATGAACTCCAGGTAGCCATCGACGTTGCCGAGGTTGTTGCTGCCATCGCCGTAGTCCGCCTTGTTCCAGTAGGGCGGGCTCGTAATCGCCAGCCCGACGGAGTCGTCCTCCATGTCGAGCTTCCGAGCGTCCCCCAGCGTTGGGTCGAACAGATCCCCGGAGCCGTTCAGCAACGCCTTGTCCCGGAGCATGCGCTCGACATACGCGACGCTCTGCTCAACGCAGACACCGTGGCGCTCCAACTCGGCTGATACGCGGCCCGTTGTCCCGGTGCCTCCGAACGGGTCCAGCACCGTCTCGCCGACGAAGCTGAACATCTTGATAAGCCGGCGAGGGATCTCCGGTGGGAAGACAGCCGGGTGCTCGGGATCGGACGTGTTGGCGATGCTCCACACGGTCTTGGTGTACTCGCGCCACTCCTCCTTGGTGATGGCGCTTGCGTCCCGCTGCTCTGGGGTGACAACCAGGCTCATTGAGTCTTCCTTCGGATCAGGTTGCGTCGCTCCGAGTCGAGGTCCACAACGACAAGCTGGTGATGCCAGGCGGCGAGGCGCGCCGCGTAATCCACGCCGATGGAAGCCCCCACCTCGGCGTCGATCTCATCGATCAGGTCGGCGTGGATCCACGTCGGATACGCCACCGTAGTGCGGCCACGGTTGTTGCTGACGACCGGGCTCTGGAGTGCCGCTTTCCAGAGCCGTTCTCCGAGGTCAGCCAGACGCTCCAGGCGCTCAGGCTCAGCGCTCGGCACCGGGATCCGCCGGTGAACCGTGCCCGTGACGTGGAATCCGTCGCCGGTCACATGCCAGATCCAGAAGGCCAACCGGCTGCTCAGGAGGGCGTAGGCCGCGGAAGCTTGCAGCTCGGAGTCGAACTGCAGAACCGAGTAGCTGTTCTGCGAATCATGTCCGTCGGTCACCGCCCGATATGGATCTCGCACGACTCCCAGGAAGTTGTAGGCGGTCGGGGCCAGCGCCAAGACATCCGCCTGATCTTCCTCGATCGACCTGGTGACGCGCGTCAGGGCCACGAGGCGGCGGTTGGTGTGCCAGTGCTCCAGGTAGTTGGCTTGTGCGCCGCACGCGAGCAGCAGGTCGCGCTCCCACTCCGTGCCGATCTTGGGAATGGTGTTGGGCACGCCATCGATGCCAGCGATGGATGTGACCGGAATGGCGGCGAGTGCCGTCTCACGCGTCCGGCTAGTCCAGCGAAACAGCGGGCTGGTCGTAAGGCTGGCCGGCGCAGTCTTGTCGAGATGCACGATCGCGTTCCGCGTCTTGATGTCGTCCCCGAAGAGTGCGTCTGGCACCCGGTCGAACGACAACAACTCGAGCCAGCCAGGCTGGTCAGCCAGGTGCCGGCGCAGCTCGGGGAACGGTGCCCGCGTCGAGGACACGACCGACAGCGGCAGGACGATGGCCAGGGCGCCGTCATCGGGCAGGAGGTCCGCACACAACTCGACGAACACAGGCGAGATGTCCTGGCTCGCGGTCGGCCCGGTCACCGGGTGGAGGTGTTGGATGTGGAAGCTGGTGTCGGTGCGCTGCAGCGGGGCGTACGGAGGGTTCGCCACCACCCGCGCGAAACCGACCTCTGCTGTCTCCGGGAAGACTGATTCTGGGCGCCAAGGCCCGTAGCGCCCCAGTGGATGCCCGTCGAGCGGTTGATTCGCGGTGTCGAACGCGAGCGCCGGTTGCTCGGGTGTCGGTGACACGTCGATGAGCAGCGCATCACCGGTCGCGAGGTTCCGTCGATATCCGTGCCAGCGTTCCCACGGAGCCGGCCCGTCCGGGTTGCGGACGAGATCCTCCGCCGTAAGAACGAAGGACGATGTCTCCGCTGCCAGCGGGTCAAGGTCGACGCCGTAGATCCGGTTACGGGCTCCCGGCTCGTCATATGTCGCCGCCATCACGGCACGGAGGAACACTCCACTGCCATGTGCCGGGTCGAGCCAAAGATGCTGGGTCGAGCCACCGCCCGCCGCCAGGACCCGCTCCACCATCAGGTGTGCGACGTCGCCCGGCGTGTAGTAGACGCCTGCCGCCTTGCGGGAACGGCGCTCATGGGCGGTGCTCTGGGAGTTCAGGACATCTCGTCGTGTCGCCGCTGCCATTGGATCGAGCAGGTAAGGCATGAGGGCGCGGATTTCGACGGCGCTGGTGACGTCGATCGGCACGGCCACGTTCGGCACGGTGCCGAGCGGACGGTCGCTTCCTTCCCAGAACCACGCGTGCGCAGCTGCGAGTCCGTCGACTGCACATGGCGCCTGCATCGAGGCCGCCACGAGCCACTCTCCCATAAGCGCCCACGCTGACCGCCGAGCTACATCGTCGCGAGCGAGCGTGAAGCCGAGACCGACGCGGGCAGGGCGGTAGAGCTCCTCGAAGGGAACATCCACGGCCGCTTCGACCTGGGCAGCGGCGGCACGCACGCCGCGCGCCAGGCGCTCCACGCGGGGCACCAACGGGCGATTGTGACCAGGAGACGACGGCGCCATCCAGTCGGGAGGCGGCGGTTGTCGTCGAGTCACGTTGTCAAGATAGGGGCTGGGACCGACGGTTCCTCGGTGCCCGGGCCGTGCGCCCGATAACTTGTTGGCGTGACCGACTACGCCATGCTCGCGAACGCCCGGATCTTCGCGCACGTTCAGAAAGGCGAGCTGGCCGCCAAGGGTGGAACCCCGGTGGCCGACGCGCTGCGCCGGATGTCGACCGGAGACCACGTCGTCCCGCTCTTCGAGTCCGCGCCCGCACACGGGGAAGACGAACGTCGAGCCCTCGCCAAGCTGTGCGATGCGCTCGGGCTGGACATCGAGCAGGCGCTCAGCGACTACGAGGCGGTCGCGGGGTCGGTCCCGTTCATCCTGACCGTCACCGGCGCAGCCCAGGACCGCGAGGTCGACGGCGAAACACTGCTCGTGGTGCTGGTCAGCGCCGCCGACCTGCCGGACCCGCTACCAGCGGGAGACTTCCTGCGGCTGCGCACGCTCAGCGACACCATCGCGTCGCAGTTCAAGGGCACGGCGCCCCCTCGCCCGATCCAGGAAGTGCCGAGGGCCTTGGTCACCAGCGTGCGCGCCGCAGCTACACCTGGGCGGGACGACGTCTCACTCTTCCGCCGGTTCACACTCGTTGCGGCCCAGAACGTTGAGACGGCCACCGGGTTGCTTGCAGATGCCGATCGAGAGCCCCGCGAGGGTGACATGACCTTCCTTGTCACGCGCGCGACCATGCCCGGTCTCGTTACCGTCGATGCCAGCGGCGCTCTCGGGCAACCGCAGCAGCCCATCGCACGCACGCCGGAGGAGATCAAGGAACTCCTGATCGATGCGCAGCGCAAGGCCACCCCCGCGGATCCGTTCAATGCCGACCCGGCCATCACCGCTACGGACGAGCTGATCGGGCTGCTCAACTCGGACGACAAGGTCAAGGCGGTCGATGACTTCGCGGCCTTCTATGAGTACCGCCGGCTCAGTCAAGCGGTCACCCAGGCCATCGAGCTTGCGAAGCGGAAGTTGCCCGTCGACGCGACGGCCGCGGTGGAGGCCGAAGAGCAGGCCGAGGACAGCGACGCCGCCGCAGCCCTGCAAGGTCTGTCTGTCGAGGCAGTCCTCGCCGAGCTGCCCGACGGCTTCTCGATAGAGCGAAGCGTTGTGGCCGCAGCCGTGGCCTCGCTGCGGGCGGGGAAGCACCTGCTGCTCGGTGGGCCACCGGGTACGGGCAAGACCACGCTGGCCGAGGCGCTCTGCCGAGTCGTTGTCGGCAGCAACTACGACGTGACCACGGCCACCGCCGACTGGACGACGTTCGACACGATCGGCGGCTATCTCCCCGACGCCGGAGGGCTCAAGTTCGTGCCTGGGGTCGTGCTGCGGTCACTGCGCACCGCGGGCTGGCTCATTATCGACGAGGTCAACAGGGCCGACATCGACAAGGCTTTCGGGCCGCTGTTCACTGTGCTCTCAGGCGGCGAAGGAACCGCCGGTCGCACATCCGTGCTGCCCTACACCACGGGTGACGGGAAGCCCGTCACCATTGAGTGGGCTGCCAGCTCCAGCAGCACGGAGGGTACCTATGCGATCACGCCGTCTTGGCGGCTGATCGGCACACTCAACGTGTCGGACAAGGCCAGCCTGTTCCGCTTGTCGTTTGCGTTCCTGCGGCGCTTCTCGGTGATCGATGTACCGCTCCCCGCCGAGCCCGACTACCGGCGGTTGTTTGCGCGGTGGTTTGAGGCGCTCGGCCGCGATGACACCGACACCTTCGTGAATCTGGCAATGGCGATCGCGACCGGTCCCGTTCCGATCGGGCCGGCCATCGGGCGCGACTTCGCCCAGTTGATCATTGAGGGCCTGACCGAGACCGCCAGTGGAACCCCGACGTTCGGGAGCACCCAAGAAGCGATCTTGATCGCGGCTCGCCTGCTCGTGGGACCGCAGTACGAGGGCCAGCCACTGACCTCCGGCGAGAAGCTCCTAAGCATCATCGATGAGGCCATCGATACGACCGGCATTGCTGCCCGATCCAGCCTCGCTGATGCGCTCCATGAGGTAGCGCTGTCATGAGTCAGATCGACAGCAGCATGGAGCCCGACCTCCGGGCCGTGATGCTGTCGGAGGTCGAGGCGCTACTGCCTGCGTTCCTCAGCGCCGCGAGCGTCGAGCGTGACGGCCCGGTCAACGCGGCGGTCGAACTCCTCGGACTGCCCGAGTCGGACCTCCGGCGCGTGTTGGCCGTCCACGTCATGCTCTCCGCAGCGGTGCGCGAACTGGTGGCCGCCCTCCCGACGGGCGTGCGCCGGCCGCTGACCTCGTCGGTGAGGCCACGGGTCGCCGGCCGCACCGTGACCTCCGGTATCGACTGGGCGGCGACGGCCCGTCACCGAGCGACATCCAGCCCTCTCGGTGACATCTGGGTGACTCGCCCGGCCAACCGCGTCTTCGACATTCCTGAGAACCGGGCGCTCGCATGGGTCCTCAAGACCATCGAAGAACGGGGCATCCTCGCCGTGTCTCCGACAAGCGACGCTCCCGGCATATGGGGCGACGAGATCCGAGCAATGACCGCCGTCGTGCACCGCGCGCGACGCACCGCCTGGCTCGAAGGCGTGCCCGCAATCTGGCCTGGCGACGAGGCGTACTTCCGGCTCAAGGCCGACCGAATGGGCTTCTACCAAACCCGGGTTGCGAACGCCGCCCGCTATCTCCGCCACATCCTCCTGGCTCCGAGGCCGCACGACGTCGTCGAGGCACTCAGCGAGCGCTACTTCGAGCCGCGACAAGATTGGAAGCTGTTCGAGATCGCCGTCCTAATGCGCATCACCCGGGTGCTGTCGGCTGCTGGGACGCGGGTCAACCCGACGAGGCTCTTCCACGACAACAGAAACCGTCCATTCGCAAGTTTCCGCATCAGCCCCACCCGCGAGGTCAGGCTGTGGTACCAGACCTGGCCGCCGGCGACCCGGCCGTCGGAGCTCGATGATGCTGTGCGGCACTACGAGTTGCCCTTCGGGGGCAATCGCCCTGACATCGTCGTCGAGACCGTCGATGCTGGTAGGTCAGTGCGTGCCATCGTCCTTGAGCTGAAGGCGTCTACGTCCGGCTCATACCTCAGCAGCGGTCTTACCCAACTCCTCGGGTATCTCAGGGATCGCCCTACCCTGCTCACTGCACCTGCCTCCGGCTGGTTGGTCGGACCCGCCGGTGCGGGCTACGCATCCAAGGACCCGGATGGCCGCGCACTCTGGGTCACGTCGGCCGACGACGTGGCCTCCGCAGTGAGGTCCGTCGCGCTGAGCGCCGAGCTAGCCCGCTCCTAAGCGCGCGGGGGAGGGGGAGCGGACCGCCCGGATCGCGGCCATGAGCGAGCGCTGTCTCGTACGTCGCCCGGGTGCTAGAGCCGGTCTGTTCCGCGCGGGTGAGGCAGATCCGTACCGCTGCGGCCGAGGAACTCGAGCACACACCCGAGCCGGGCTCTTGTCGGAGCGAACCTCTGTGGATGTCAGTCGGCGTTACTACAGTCTGAGTCCAGCGAAGGGAAATCCGATGATCGTGTCGAACAACGACATCCTGTGGTCGGCCAGCGACCTCACCAGGGCAGCGGAGTGCGAGTTCTCCCTGCTCCGTCAGCTCGACGTGAAGCTCGGACGGATCCCCGCGGCCAAGACCGCCGTCGACCCCCTCATGGACCGCATCGCCGAGATCGGCCTTGAGCACGAAGCCCGCGAGCTGGACCGCCTTAGCAAGGGGCTGGCGCCGTATGACGTGGCGACGGGCCGTGGCGTCTGCCTCATCGACTACCCCAAGCCCTACACGGCCGCGCTCCTGGCCGAGCGTCGCGACCAGACCCTCGGGGCGCTCGAGGCCGGCGCCGACCTGGTCTGCCAGGCGGCGTTCTTCGACGGCAGCTTCCACGGGTTCGCCGACTTCCTCATCCGCGACGACGACGCCTACCGCGTCTGCGACGCCAAGCTCTCCCGGAACGAGCG
>NZ_BAAGRO010000031.1:39833-49669 GCF_054782915.1 Nocardioides hungaricus
GTCGAGCTGCTGCTCGGCAACGGCCGCCACGTCAGGTTCCCCCTGAGCGATCTGGCGCCGGTGTTCCGGGAGCGCCGGCGGCGCCTGCTGGAACTCCTGCACGGACACCAGGCCGCTGAGTCGCCGGCCGAGTGGGGGATGCCGGGCGTGCTCGCCTGCGGCCGCTGCGATGTCTGCAGCGAGGAGGTCGCCGCCGCCAACGACCTGCTGCTCGTCGCCGGGATGCGGATGACCCAACGCCGCAAGCTGATGGATGCCGGCATCACCACCATCGACCAGTTGGCCGCGGCCCCGTCGGGCGTCGACGGCATGTCCGCCTCGACGTTCACCACGCTCCATGCGCAGGCAGCGCTCCAGGTCGCCGGTGGCACCGAGGGAGCACCCGTCACCGCCGACGTCTTCTGCCCAGACCACCTCGCCGTGATCCCCGCTCCGTCTCCCGGCGACCTGTTCTTCGACTTCGAGGGCGACCCGATGTGGAACGACGGGAACCCCGACTGGTGGGGCTTGGAGTACCTCTTCGGTGTCACCGAGGTGCCCGAGCCCGGCGTCGAGTCTCCGTTCACTCCGTTCTGGGCCCACGACCGGGCGCAAGAGAAGCAGGCGCTCGAGGACTTCATCGAGTTCGTCCGAGTCCGCCGCGAGAAACATCCCGACCTGCACATCTACCACTACGCGGCGTACGAGAAGTCCGCGCTGCTGCGGCTCGCGGCCAAGCACGCGACCTGCGAGGCCGCCGTCGACGAGCTGCTCTCCGCAGGCGTCCTAGTCGACCTGTACGCCGTCGTGCGCGGCGCAATCCGGGTCTCCGCGCCGTCCTACAGCATCAAGAAGCTCGAGCCCCTCTACATGGGCGACGACCTGCGTGAGGGCGACGTGACCGACGCGGCGGCATCGATAGTCGAGTACCACGCCTACTGCCAGGCCCGGGACAGCGGCGATGCCGAGGCGGCCGCGAAGCTGCTGGCCGAGATCCGCGACTACAACCGCTACGACTGCGAGAGCACCCGCCGGCTGCGTGACTGGCTGCTCGAGCGGGCCGCCGAGCACGGCGTGACGCCCCGCGCCGCGGAGCCCGCGGAGGCGAAGCCGTCTGATCTCGAGCTGACGCCGCTCGAGGTCCAGCTGCGTGAGGGCCTGCCCGAGACCGGGCGCACCCCGGACGAGCAGGCGCGGGCCATGCTGGCCGCGGCGATCGGCTACAACCGGCGCGAGCACAAGCCGTTCTGGTGGGCCCACTTCGACCGGCTGTCCTCGGCGCTGACCGACTGGCGCGATGAGCGCGACGTCTTCGTGGCGGAGTCCGCCGATGTGATTCAGGACTGGGCGAAGCCGACCCCGCGATCGAGTCCCCATCGCCACGTGCGCCTGGTCGGCCGCTGGGGTGCGGGCAGCGTGGTGCGCGACGGCGACCAGATGAGCACCGTCTACGCGAACCCCGTAGACGGAGCGCACGACGTACCCGCCAACGCATCGCTGGGCTGCTCACGTAGCGGGGTCGTGGTCGTCTCCCGTGGACACGACCACGACGGCCGCGACGTCCTGGTGGTCGACGAGACGTTGACTAAGGATTGCGCCCCCTATGACCAGCTTCCCGACGCCGTCGTTCCCGGGCCACCGCCGGGCACCGGCGGCATCGACGCGGCCGTCCAGGAGCTGGCCGAGGCGGTGCTCGCGCGCGGACTACACCCGCAGCCCGGCCTCGACGTCCTGCGCCGCACTCCACCCCGCCTCAGTGGGGGAGGACTGCCGCGCGGTGGGGACTCGGTCGACGACATCTTCGACGCTGTGCGCGCCGTGGACCGTTCGTACGTCGCCATCCAGGGGCCTCCGGGCGCCGGCAAGACGTACGTCGGGTCTCACGTCGTTGCGGGGCTGGTGCGCGACCATGGTTGGAAGGTCGGGGTGGTCGCCCAGGGCCACGCGGTGGTGGAGCACATGCTCGACGCGATCGTGCAGGCCGGGCTGCCCGGTTCGGTGGTCGCCAAGAAGGTCGGCGACGTCGGTGCGTCCCGTGCCTGGACCGGGATCAAGGACAGTGGCTACGCGAAGTTCCTCGAGGAGAACAGCACCGGCTGCGTGGTCGGTGGCACCGCGTGGGACTTCGTCAACACCAAGCGGATCGACCGGGACTCGCTGGACCTCCTGGTCATCGACGAGGCCGGTCAGTTCTCGCTCGCGCACACGCTCGCCGTCTCAGTGGCAGCGCAGAGGCTGCTCCTGCTCGGTGACCCCCAGCAGTTGCCGCAGGTCAGCCAGGGCATCCACCCCGAGCCCGTCGACGACTCTGCGCTGGGATGGCTCATCGGTGAGCACGCAACGCTGCCTGAGGACTTCGGCTACTTCCTCGACCTCACCTGGCGCATGCACCCCGACCTCGCCGAGAAGGACTCGAAGCTCTCCTACGAGGGCCGGCTCCGAGCGCACCCGCGAACGGCCGAACGTGATCTGGCAGGCGTGGAGCCCGGCCTGCACGTCGTACGCCTCGACCACCAGGACTGTTCCGTCGAGTCCATGGAGGAGGCCGACGAGGTGGTCCGCCAGGTCGAGAGCCTGGTCGGTACGCCGTGGACCGCGCCCGACCTCTTCGAGGGCACGCGGCCGCTGATCGCCGAGGACTTCCTCGTCGTCGCGCCCTACAACGCTCAGGTGCACGTGGTCCGCCGGGCGCTGGACGAGCGTGGCTTCGCCGACATGCTGGTCGGCACGGTCGACAAGTTCCAAGGCCGGGAAGCTGCCGTCGTCATCGTGTCGATGACCGCATCGTCGGTCGCCGACGTACCGCGTGGCATTGACTTCCTGCTTGACCGCAACCGTGTCAACGTCGCGATCTCGCGGGGGCAGTGGCTGGCTGTCCTCATTCGCAGCGGCCGCTTGACCCAGTTCATGCCGACATCAACCACTGGGCTGCTCCAGCTAGGAGCGTTCGTCGGGATCTGCGAAGACTGACAACCACGAATCACTGGCCGTCCGGTTCCAGAGAAGAAGGCGCCGACAGAGTCGCTCATCACGAACCGACACGCTGCGTTCCGTCCCTAGTCGCGCGGTCGCGCAGCTGATGGGTACTCGATGCCGAAGTGGGCGGCAATGACCTCCGTGGTCTCGCAGCCCCAGCCGGAACGGCTCTGCATCGGCTCCGGGTCATCATCGACCGAATCGCAGACGCCTGAGCCGGATCCGCAGTCCCGGTGCAGCGCCAAGAGCTTGCGGGCGAGCGAGTCGTCGATCGCGTTGAGGCGACGCATCGCGTCCACCCACCGGGAGACGGGAGCCGGTGAGTCGTCGACCTCGTGCACCACGTCCATGTGCAAGGCCGCGCTGGCCTCCTCGTCGCATTGGTACCGGGTCATGCGAGGGACGCTATGCCATCAGAAGCCGCCGCGCTGCAGGATCGTGCCTTTGCTGCGGCGCCCTCGTCGCGAACTCGTTCGATGCAGTCCGCAGCTGCGAGTTCGGCCGAGGCGATGGTCTCGGTCCATCCGCCCGTCGCTGACATCTCGGCCGGCCCCAGCCATGCCGGCAGGCCCAGATCCCGCCGCCACCAGGCCTTGATCGCGCGCTCGACGGCTGCGGCGTCTGCCCCAATGGAGAAATACTCGAGGTTGAGCACCTGCCAGGCCCGCGCCTGGAACATCGCTAGGCGGGTGGTGCCTTCGTTGGTCACGCCGATCTTCAGGGCTCCGAGTGCGGAGTGCTCGAGGAGGTAGACGTAGCCGGGACGGCCGGGGTTGAAGCCACCTCGCTCAGCGCACTCCGGACACCCTTGGCCATGGGTGCGGTTGTTGACCGTCGACTCCCACTCGTGCCCGGCAGAGCATCGCCACCAGGCCTTCCTGTTGGAGTACACCGCGATCGCCGCCGGCCAAAGACCCTCGTTTCGGGTGGGGTGCCACTCAGCGGCTATCGCAGGAGCGCGCGAGGCCAGGTCGTTGACGCCGGGCCGGACAGTCTGGCCGGCGCACGCGGGGCAGCCGTTCCCGCGCGAGCGTGATGCCACCGTGGTTTGCCACTCGTGGCCGTCGCGATCACAGCGCCACCACACCTTGGTCCCGTTCATGGCGGTGACCATCTGCGGTGTGCGCTCGTTTCTCGTGGGATGCCATTCAGCGGCGATCTCCGGGCGCACGCTCGCGAGGTCGTTGAAGCTGATCAGGATGCGGTGCCCGGAGCAGAAGGGGCAGTTCGACCCGTTCGATCGGGAGTTGGCGGAGGCCTCCCACTCGTGGCCGAGACTGCATTGCCACCAGAACTTCCGTGCAGTGGATCTGAATACATGCGTGGGAGTCAGCGGTGCGTTGCGGCTGGGGTGCCACTCGGCGGCCAGTCCCGGAGCCGTGGTGGCCATGTCGTTCACCCCCGGGAGGACCCGTTGACCCGCGCACACCGGGCAGCCCTGGTCTCCGAAGGTGCGGTTCCCGACCGTCATCTGCCACTCGTGGCCGTCCTTGCACTGCCACCAGTACTTGCGCCCGCCCGATGTGGCCACGAGGCCAGGCGTGAGGTCACCGTTCCTCGTCGGGTGCCACTCGGCTGCGATGTGCGGCGCCTTCGTGGCCAGGTCGTTGAAGCCGGTCAACACCCTGTTGCCGGCGCAGAACGGGCACCCGGTGCCGTTCTTGCGGTTGTTGATCGTTGACTCCCATTCGTGCCCCAGCTCGTCGAGCCACCAGACGCGCTTGCCCGAGCCGGGCCTGACGTCAGCCGGCGTGAGGGGCGCGTTGCGGGTGGGGTGCCATTGCCCGGCCAGATCTGGCCGAACGGCGGCGAGGGATGGGCGCTGCATGCCGATAGTGCATCACCCAGGGCCGACGCCTGCTCGCGGTTTGAGAGGGTGGCACCGATAGAGATTCCGGACGACACGCCCCGGAGTTGGTGGCGCGATCTGTTGAAGGGGGCGAGTGCGCAGGTCCGCGAACCGCCGCGGTGGTCGGCGTCAGATCAGGCACTGGGTCGCGCTTGGCGCCCTACGGCTGCACCTTCGGGGCTGAGGAAGGCGACCTCCGGCGCGTTGGTCGGACGTGCACGCGCACAGAAGTGCACCAGGGTGTCGGCTTGGCCGGGATGGACGGTCGGCCTTAGTTGCTGCACGAGCTCACCCTGCCGCATGGTGATGGTGCCTCGCCCGTTCCAGCCATGAGTGTCAAGGCGCACATCGCTGCGACGCCGCCGCTCCGCATCAGAGGAGCGATTCGCGCAGATGCTGCAAGACCCGGGCTGTCCCGGCGCTCCGGCGCCCGGCGTCCGGCGTCCGGCGTTCGCGGGGCCGGCGCTCACTTCCCCCGCGTCGAGGGGCCGGGCCAGAGACGATCTCCGCTGATCAACCATGATCGAGTTATTAGATGTGGAAGGTTTGGTAGAGTTGTGAGCATGGAGGAAGACGAGAGCGACTTCATGCGGGTGGCTGCGGCTGCCGACTACGTAGGTGTCTCGGCCCAGACGCTGCGGCGCTGGGACCGCGATGGGCGGCTCCCGGCGGTCAAGCGGCCGGGCAGCAGTCACCGCTACTACCGGCGGGCGGACCTGGAGGAGTACCGCTTGGAGTATCGCCGTGCGCAGGATGCGACCGGGAAGGTGTCGATCTTCGCGACCGCGAACGCGGACATCGAGGCGAACAACCTGCTGCGCGAGCCGCAGCGGGAGGCTCATCGGGCGGTGCGGGAGCACTTCGCGTCCTCCGACGAACCCGGCATCTTGCAGATCCCGGTGGGCTGCGGGAAGACCGGCATCATGTCGACTCTGCCGTTCGGTATCTCCGAGGGCAGGGTCCTGGTGATCACGCCGAACCTGACGATCCGCAAGGGTGTCCAGGAGGCGCTCGACGTCACCAGCCGGGAGTGCTTCTGGACGAAGATGCGCGTGCTGTCGGACTTCACAGCAGGCCCGTGGACGGCGGTACTGGACGGGCCGGCGGCGAACGTGCACGACGCCATCGAGAGCGACTTCGTGCTTACGAACGTGCAGCAGTTGGCGAGCCGGGCGGACCGGTGGCTGCCGCAGTTCCCGCCGGACTTCTTCGACATGATCCTGGTCGACGAGGGTCACCACGCTCCGGCGGAGAGCTGGCAGAAGGTGTTCCGGCGGTTCCCGGACGCAAAGGTGGTGAGCCTGACCGCGACGCCGTTCCGGGCGGACGAGAAGCAGATGCATGGCGAGCTGCTGTACAAGTTCTCGTTCACCAAGGCCATGGTGAACGGGTACATCAAGCAGATCCACTCCCGGAACGTCGCGCCGGCCGAGCTCTACTTCACCTACAGCGACGACACCTCCGTCAAGCACACCCTGGACGAGGTACTGGAGTTACGGGAGGAGGCGTGGTTCCGCCGCGGCGTGGCGCTCAGCACCGAGTGCAACCGGCACATCGTCGAGGCGAGCATCCAACAGTGCGACGCGATGCGTGCGGCGACCGGGGTGAAGCACCAGGTTATCGCTGCAGCCTGCTCGGTCGACCACGCCCGCCAGGTCGCGGCGCTGTACGAGGAGTGCGGGTACGTCGCGGCCGAGATCCACTCCGACATGGGCGAGGACGAGCAGGAGGCCGTCCTTGAGCGACTGAGAACCGGCACCCTGGACTGCATCGTGCAAGTCCAGATGCTCGGCGAGGGATTCGACCACCCCCGGCTGAGCGTCGGGGCGATCTTCCGGCCGTTCCGGTCCCTGGCGCCTTACATCCAGTTCGTCGGCCGCGTCATGCGCGTCGTTCAGCAGAGTAAGCCGGACCACCCCGACAACCAGGGTCACGTGGTCTCCCACGTGGGCCTGAACAACGACGAGCGCTGGTCGGAGTTCCGCGAGCTCGATCTGGACGACCAGGAGCTCATCCACGGCTGGGTCACCGGGAACGAGAGCGACTCCGAGCCCAGCGATTCCGATGGCGAGCCGCGTTCTCGCCGGTTCGACGGCGGGATGCTCGTGAACAACGAGTTCCTGACCGACTTCATCGACCAGGCCTACCTGGACCCGAACGACGACCGGGTCCTGGAGGAGATGCTGGCAAAGGAGGTCGCCCCGGGCTTGACGCTGGGTGACATCACGACCCTGGAACAGCTGCGTGCAGCGCTCCTGGCGAAGCAAGCCGAGCGGCCGCCCGACGTACCGATCGCGATCCCGGTGCCGCCGCAGCGTCGCCGGCAGGCGGCCCGCAAGCGGCTGAACCAGCGGGTCGGGTCGACCGCGAACCGGGTCCTGGACGACTTGGGTCTCCCGAGGCAGGGCCGGCAGCTCGCGAAGGTCGTGAAGGGATCGATGCAGCCGAACGTGCAGGTCGTCACCCGGCTGCTGAACACGGCAGTCTCCGCCGAGGTCGGTGACGACCGCGGTGAGGCGTCCGTCGACGACCTCGAGCGCGCGTACAACAAGCTCGACGCCATCGCGGACGAGGTGCGTGAAGACATTGCAGGCAAGCTATGACGACGGATGGAGTGGTTCATGCCCAAGGTGAAGGCGGTTCTCGGCCACGTGTCGGTCGAGACCGCACTGCGCAAGCGGATCTGTTCCCGGCACAAGTCCGGGAGGGCCGCGCACCCGATCTACAAGGACCAGGCGTGCCTCGTCGTGAAGGACTCCGACGGGTCCAAGCACAACTATTGCCAGGAGTCCGCCGAGGACATCCTCGACCTGGCGGCGAACGACCTCGCCGCGCTCCGCAGCGCTCTCGGCATCTAGGGGACCACGATCACGTCTGATCAGACCGACCTGCTGGCTATTCGTCTGCCGGGTCGCCCGCCATGGCCTCCTCAGACGCTTGAGCTGCAGCGATCTGGTGGCGGATCTCGTTAAGGGTCGGGCCTCCCTCGTCGAGCCGCCAGGCGTACCAGCCGTCGTAGGAGACGACCTCGGCGGCAGCCATCGCTGCTCCCGAGGGTGAGCGGAACTCACGCCCGTCGGAGAGCCTGATGTGGCCGTTGCTCAGCAGGACCCCCTCGTAGCGCTGTCCCTTCTTCGGCCGTACCCACACAAGATCGCGAGGCGCTCCCGCGACCGTGGCCACCTCCGCCAAGGAGACCTCGCGGAAGTCAACGGCCTGCGCGCCGGCGGTCGTCGTGTCGCCGGTCGCGGCGGTCGCAGAGAGAGTCGTCTCTGGTTCGTTCTCCCATTCCACGTTGAGGAACCGGTGTCCTTCGTCGTCGGCGTAGAACGCGACCTTGAGCAGCTTCACCGGCAGGTTGTTGTCAAGAAGGAACTCCAAGGCCTGCGCCGTCTTGGGCTCGAAGGTCCGCGCCACCAGCACGAGCTGGGGTTGACGCACCACCAGGGTCGGGGTGTCGGTGCCGGTGAACTCCTGCCAGTCCTCCCAGAAGCCTGCTGCGCCTCCGTGGTACCGCCCGGCCATCTCATCCAGACCGACGGTGCGGGCCCACCCGGCGTACTCAAGTGCCTGCGCGAGCAGGGTTCGATCCACGTCGCGCTTCACCTCGATTACAACGATCCGCCCTTGCCTGTCCAGCGCAAGGACGTCGGGTCTCCCGAGCGGGAGGACAGGCTGACGGGCCACCCTGAACAGGTTCTCCCCAGTCAGCTCCTCGAGGTTGTCCCACAACAGCTCTTCGATCTCCTCCTCGTAGACACCCGACGAGATGGCCTGCCGCTGGAAGGGCACAAGTGAGGAGTCATCGAGCTGGAAAAAGGGCATGCGTCCTCCGGTCAGTCGCCGTGTCACCAGGACCTGGCATAGCAAGGATGGTCGAACCAAGGCGCCCGTAGGTGCTGAATCGTTCGAACGGTAGGGATCGGCTCAGCTGAGGGCCAGCTCGCGGGTGGGCGCGCTTGTTGGTTCGGGCAGCCGTGTTGGATCCTCTCGCCCGAGGATTCGCTTGTAAGCCAGGCGAGGGTCGAGGGCAGAAGGAGGAGGAGATCGTGCGGCTGCTGTACGTGATCGTCGGCGTCGTCGTGGGGGTCAGCGTCCTCAGCGCCCCTGCCTACGGTGAGGAGGAGCGGTTGCGGGCTGCCGTACGGCAGCTGTCGGTGGCTCGTGAGACCAACGTCGGCTATGACCGCGAGAAGTTCCAGCTCTGGATTGACGCCGACGGCGATTGCCAGGACACCCGTGCCGAGGTCCTCATCGCTGAGTCCCGCGAGGGGACGACGGGCGGGTGCGTGGTCGAGACAGGGGAGTGGTTCTCCTACTACGACCGCGAGACGTGGACCGATGCGAGCGACGTCGATATCGATCACATGGTGGCGCTGGCCGAGGCGTGGGGATCCGGTGCCAGGCGGTGGACTGGGGCGAGCAGGAAGCGGTTCGCGAATGATCTGCGCGACCGACGTGCGCTGGTCGCTGTCACAGACAACGTCAACCAGTCCAAGGGGGACCGAGATCCGGCGGAGTGGATGCCCGAGTATGGCCAGTGCCGGTACGTCCGTGAGTGGGTCGCGATCAAGCTGCGGTGGAGCCTGAAGGTGAACCGGGCAGAGAAGCGGCGGCTGGTGGAGCTGGCCGGTGGTTGCAGGAACAAGATGCTGCGGTGGGCGCCTGCGCGCGTCGTGTACCGATAGGAGCGCGCCGCTGTGCGGCCGCTGTGTCACGCCGGCGGGAACACATCACTCGATGCCGTCGGTGTTCAGTTCGTGTCGGTTGTTCCTGAGGAACCGCTTCGTCTCTTCAGAGTCGGCGGAGTAGCGGTAAGTATCTGTGCGGCGGCTGTCGGCCCAGGAGGTCTTGCTCTTGGAGTGGACGTTCATTTCTCCGTCCTTGATCTCGTAGACCCTGGTCTCACTGAAGTTCTTGCCGCTGTACGAAGTCTCGGTTCTGAAGCCCTCGTTCTGGTCGAGCTGTTGGCTTGCAGCCGAGCTGTCCAAAGTCTCAGCTTGTTGTCCACAACGGTCAGCCGGGGCTGACG
>NZ_BAAGRO010000032.1:0-88739 GCF_054782915.1 Nocardioides hungaricus
CACTACGCGACTCTCAACCGAGAGCCGCAACCCGTATAGGACCGGCAAGGAACCTGGGGCGCTTCACACCCGTTCGTGGTGCGGCTGGACACCGGAGAGCAGGACGGTGATGTGGCGGTGCTCGAGTCGGCTGATGGTGTCGGCGAGCACGTGGGCGCCGGTGGCGTCGATAGCCGTGACCCGCGACATCCGCAGGATGACGACCCGCACGCGGGTCACATCGGTGAGTTCGAGCAGGAAGTCGTGGGCGGCGGCAAAGAAGAGTGGCCCGTCCAGGCGGTAGGCCACGATGTGTTCATCCAGGAGCGACCGCTCCTCATCGCCGTGGTCCGCCTCGTCGAGCGGCATCTCCTCCAGCCTGGCCGAGCGAGCGGTCTGCTGGAGGGCGAAGAACACGGCGACGACCAGACCGATCAGGACGGCGGTGACCAGGTCGAAGACGATGGTTGCGGCCGCGGTGGTGGACAGGACCGCGGCGTCGCCGCGCGTCGAACGAAGCAGCGCAGCCAAGCTGGAGACCCGCACCATCTGCACACCAGTGGCGATCAAAACCCCCGCCAAGGCCGCGCGCGGGATCTCGCCCACCCACCGTGCCGCGACCAACACCACGACCAGAAGCACCATCGCGTGGGTCAGGGAGGCCGGACGCGATGTCGCGCCCGATCGGACGTTGACGGCGCTGCGTGCGATCGCTGCGGTGGCCGGGATTCCGCCGAACAGCGGGGAGACCAGGTTGGCCAATCCCTGCCCGGCCAGCTCGCGGTCGGAGTCGTGGCGTTGACCCACGCTCATTGCGTCCGCGACGGTCGCCGACAAAAGGCTCTCCAGTGCCGCCAGAGCGGCTACGGCGACAGCCGGCAGAAGCAGCGCGTCAAGCTCACCCCAGGGAATGGTGGGTAGCGAGGGGCTCGGCAGGCTTCGTGGGATGTGGCCGATGGTGGCTGCATCCCAACCGAACGTGGCGTTCGCGACGCTCGCCGCGACTACGGCGATCAGGGACCCGGGCAGCAGGGGCACGAACAGGGACAGCCCCAAGACCAGCGCCGTGACCGCGACGGCGATCCCCAGAGGAACCCAATCGGGTTGAGCACCCCAAGCCCGGAGGGCACGGGCGGCCAGGACCAGAACCTTTTCCGCGTGCACGTCGACGCCCAGGGCCGCCGGCACCTGCTGCAACGCGATGATGACTGCAATCCCGACGGTGAAGCCCTCCACGACCGGGACCGGGACGTAGCGGATGAACCGACCCGCCCCGGCGTACCCGAGACCGATCAGAATGATGCCGGCCAGCAGGCCGACGACGAGGACCCCGTCGGGTCCGTAGGTCGCGATGATGGGCACCAGGACCACCGTCATGGCGCCGGTTGGTCCGCTGACCTGGACCCGGCTCCCTCCGAAGATCGCAGCCACCGCGCCCGCAACGATCGCTGTGACTAGTCCCGCGGTCGCGCCCATCCCCGAACTGACACCAAACCCCAGGGCCAGAGGAAGCGCGACCAGAGCGACCATTAGCCCAGCTGTTAGGTCGCGGGTCGGCCTTGCGTGTGTCCAGTCAGCACGACGCGGCAGCAGCCGTCTGGTCCGAGCCAGCGCTGTGCTTCCCGGGTGTGATGCCTTCGTCACCTCGGGGGAGTGGGGGTCAGTTCGGCCTCGAGCTCACCCTGCAAGGCGATGATCCCCGACAAGATCCTCCTGGCCGCTAGGAGGAGATCACGGACCTCGGGAACGCTGACCGAATAGACGACCTCGCCGCCGTGTCGATGCGAAACCACCAGCGAGGTACGACGGAGCACAGCCAACTGTTGGGAGAGGTTGCTGGGCTCGATGGCGATCTTCTCCAACAGTTCGTGAACTGCGTGGTCACCGTCGGCGAGCAGCTCAAGGATCCGGATCCGGGCCGGGTGCCCGAGGGTTTTGAAGAACTCGGCCTTCGCCTGGTACAGGGGAACACTCATGACGTAACCCACACCTTGATTCCTTGGCCTGTTCGCGCGTCCCGAACCCGTTCGTCTCAAACATGAAGATTACACGACTTGCAAACATTATCAAGTCGTGTAGCGTTTCCGCGGACGGACACTCGATAGATGAGGACGACGATGGTTGACGCGGCTGACGTGGACCAGGTGCTGGACGACTCGGGGATCAAGAACCAGCGGGTGCGCGAGTACGTGAAGTACTGGGCCGAGCTGACCGGCGCCGACCGCGTCGAGATGGTCACTGCTGTCGATGACGCCCGGCTGATCGCCGAAGCGCTCGACGCCGGGGAACTCCTGCCCGCCGGCGAGGGTCGCTACTACTCCCGTAGCTACCACAAGGACACCGCCCGCTCCGAGGCGCGGACCATGGTGGTCAGCAGCAGCGTCGAGGACCGCGGCGTCTACAACAACTGGCACCACTCGGCAGAGATGAAGCCCTTGCTCAAGGAGCGCATGCGTGGCGCCTCTGCGGGCAAGACGATGTACGTCATCCCCTATCTGATGGCACCTCCTGGCAACGAGTTGGCGCCGTATGCCACTGGTGTGCAGGTGACCGACGCCCGCACCGTCGTGCTGCACATGAACCGGATGTCGCGCACCGGCGTCGAGTACCTCGAGAAGCTCGAGGACCCCAACCAATTCGTCCGTGCCGTGCATGTCACCGGCGACCTGGAGAACCTCGGCCAAGGCACGCCCGAGGACCAGCGCTACTTCGTGACCGTCGCCGACGAGCGCACGATCCTGCACTTCGGCTCGTCGTACGGCGGCAACGCGCTGCTCGGCAAGATCGCCCACGGCCTGCGCCAGGCGGCGTACGACGGCTGGGCCTCGAAGAAGTTCCTCGGCGAGCAGTACATGCTCATCGGCATCCACGAAAAGAGACCGGCAAGACGTACCACATCTGTGGCGGCTTCCCGAGTGCCTCCGGCAAGACGAACCTCGCGATGATGCTGGCTCCCGCCGCCCTCGGCGACCGCTACCAAGTGTCGTTCTACGGCGACGACATCGCGTGGCTCTGGGTCGATGAGGAGGACGGCAAGCTCTACGGGATGAATCCTGAGTTCGGCGTCTTCGGTGTCGCCAAGGACCAACGAAGGCACCAACCCGACCGCCCTGGCCTCGGTCGACCCGGGCACCGGCGCGATCTTCACGAACATCGCCTACAACCCCACGACCCAGGAGGTCTGGTGGGAGGGCCGCACGCCCTTACCGCCGGCCGACACGGCCGGTTGGCTGGACTGGAAGGGCAACCCGATCTCGGGCAGGTCCGAGGACGAGGCTGATCTTCCTTGGGCACACCCGAACAGCCGGTTCACCACGACGCTCGACAACGTCCCCAACATCGCCAAGGACTACAACGCCGCCGCAGGTGTGCCGATCGACGCGATCATCTTCGGTGGCCGCACGCGCGACCGCGAGCCGCTGATCCGTGCGATCACCGACCTCGCCGAGGGTGTCTACGACGGCCTGACCCTGGGTGCCGAGGCGACCGCCGCGGCCGAGGGCAAGGAGGGCGTGCTCCGCTACGACCCGATGTCGAACCGCCCCTTCATGGCCTACGGTGAGGGCGACTACGCCGCGCATTACGTGAAGATCGTCGGGGCGGCGAAGGATCAGCCGATCTTCGCGCACGTCAACTGGTTCCAGCGTGGCGACGACGGCCGCTTCCTGTGGCCCGGCTACCGCGACAACCTTCGCCCGCTGCTGTGGCTCCTGCAGCTCAAGAACGGTGAGGTCAAGGGTCGCCAGACCCCGGTCGGCATCATCCCGACCAAGGAAGAACTCAACCTCGAAGGCGTCGACATCAACCCAGAGGACCTTGAAACCATCCCTTCGATTGATGTTCCGCGCTGGCAGCAGGAGATGACCCACCGCGCCGAGCACCTGGCCCAGTTCGACAACATGCCTGTGGAGATCTGGGAAGCCCACCGCCGCGTCTCAGCCGCTCTCGATGACGCCTCCAATTGATCAGCTCGTGCCCACACACCGGGTGGGCTCGGCATCGAACTTGCCCGGGAATACAGCGCCACGATTGTGCGCGTATCTGGTTCCTTGCGCTTCCCAGAGGCTGTTCAGTTGACCCGCGCCGCCAAGAATCTCTTCGAACAAGGGGTCACTGAGGTGACGGTTCTCGACCTCAGCGCCCTGGACGACGTGGACCACACGGGCATCGCCGTGCTGGTCTCGGTCGGACGAGACCTGAAAGCGGCCGGGAGTCAGGTTCGGATCGTGGCAGCTGACCGCGCGCTCGTAGTGCGGCTGCCCTACACGCTTGGCCTCCGCAGAGTATTTGCGAGCGCCGCAGATGCGCTCTCATTCAAAGAATGAGCACGTGAGGTCGACGGGGTGTCAATCTTCCGTGTCGTGTGCCGCACGATCCAACCGATGCCACTGCAGTTCGGTATGGCCCCTGCGGGCCGAGTCGGAGGCAGGTCGGGCGCGAGTGTCGGAAGGTCGAGCACGAGCGTGTTGTCGGCGATGAAACTTCGCCATGCTGAACTGCGGCATGGGGCCAGCGCCCTGGGCTCGGCGCTCGGACATGTCCTGCCCCACCGTCAGCCCCGCCGCGTGGTCCCAGGCCTTGCGCTCATGCACGCGGTCGGCTCGATTGCCCACCACCGCGACGAGCTCGGCCTCCAAGTCGCAGTGGCCGCCGGCCTCCAGCGGAATTGAGTCGTACGGCCCGGTGATGCACAAGGGGACTTGGTGAAGACGCTCGGGCTCTCAGGCACCCAGTGCGCCTACTTCGTGGCGAGGATGGAGATGCTCGTGGCGCCGTATTTGGCGCTGGCGTTGCGGGCATGGTCAAAGGAACGCGTACGCGTTGACCTGGAGCGTCTCGATCGTGAACCGGGTTCCTCGATCGCCTCGATACGGGGCGTTCCCGACGACCCACGGATCGGCCCTGTTGCGGCGGAGAGTCGGTGCGGGCGTGCATGAGCGGCAACGACAGCGACTCGCCCAAGAGGAGAGCCCGGCGGGATGACCGGCGAGGGCCTCGCTGGTAGCTCGGTGCTCGACGAACGCGGCGAAATGGGCGCCCCATAGTGGGCGGATCGACGCGGTGACTCACGCGACTCGATCGCCACTGGCTCAGCCGATGTCGGGAGCAGCGACCCGTTCGCACAAGGCGAACCACAAACGGTGAACACACAGGCAAGACGACCATCCTGGCCCGACCCGGCGGACGTCCCATAGGAGCCATCCGGGCTCCGTCACCGGGACGGGGGCGTCCTGTGACACCCACAGCGGCAAGTCAATCCCGTTACCGAAACCTTCCGTTTCGGCGTTCCCCGTGTGCCGACTACGACAGCTTCCGCTGCCACTGGGCGCTACAAGCCCAATCCCGACACCAGACTTGACTAATGAACGATGCCGAGCAACCGCACTCGGACGTCCCGGCCGTTGGGAGTGGTGACCTTGACCATGTCGCCGTCCAAGACGTAGGCGACGACGCCGGGTGTCCGCTTGCCGGCGGCCAGGGAGTCGGCGCCCGCGCCATCGAACAGGTCGCCGCTGGACCCGGTGCCGCCGACGATGCTCCGTACGCCGGCGAGGGCCACCAGTGTCACGATCGCCAGCGACATGAGCCGGACCGGCTTGCTCGCGATCATCGGCCCACTCCTCCCGTGGTTGGCGCGATCGGGCTCGACGATCCTGCTGCCAGCGCCGCAGGGGTCGTGCCGGGTGCGGGTGGTCGCAGCGCCGGCCGATCCGTCGACGATGGCGGCCCGGCCGCGGCCGCGGTGCCCGGCTTCTCCGCGCTCGCGTCGACCTTCTGGTCGTCCAGCAGCTCGAGGAGGTCGCCGGCATCCGAGTCGGCGTCCACGGAGAGTGCCCGGGCGTGCAGGCCCAGCCGCTCCGCGTCGAGGACGGCCCGTTTCTGTTCCCAGGCCGGCAGCACGCCGCTGGCCTCGAAGGCCTCGTGCTCACGCACGTAGGCCTCCTGGCGTGGCGCATGTGGCTGACCGGGAACGATCGGGCCACACCCGATCGCGTCCGCGCTCGCGACGAACCGCGGGTAGGCGACCTGGTGGTCGCGCCACCTCGCCCGGAACTCCACCAACTGCTGACGGACCTCATCAGGCACCGCCCGCGCGATCGCTTCGATTTCTGTCCACGGGATCACCTCAACCGGGTTGTGCCAGCCGCCGTCGACGCCAAACCCGAGCCCGCCAGCCGTGCCGACGATCCGCTCCCCTGTCTCCGGGTCGTGGTGATTGGTGGCCGACCAGCCGGCCTCCCGGGCGTGGGCGACCTCGGCAGGGTCGATCAGGATCGAGGTCAGCGGCCAGCCCGACCACGACCGCAGCAGCGCGTGCTGCCGCCTGCGGCCGGTCACGATGGTCGGCTGGCTCGCCATCACGCCACCTCGACGCCGGCGCCCTCACCAGTGGTGCCGGCGTCGTCGTCGGAGTCGGTCTCGAGCTGGCGCAGTCGACGTACCGTCGCCTGGTCGAGTCCGGTCAGCTGCATGACGTCCTTGACCGCGAGCCGCTCCGCGAGGAGGCGCTCGATCGCGGCCGCGGCCGCGATCTCCGCATCCGTGATCGCCTGCTCGGCCTGCGCCCTCTCCTCCCAGGCGACCTCCACGTCGACCGACGCCTCATCGATGCGCCGCTCCCGGGCCAGCTGATCCGGGTCCAACTGAAGCCGCCGCTCCCGCGCCGCCTTCAGCCGGGCATCCCGAGCCCGATCGCGACCCGCCAGTGCCTGCGTCGCCTTCCCCATCGGGGATCACCTCTTCCTTGATCGTCACGTCACGGAAATCCACCGCGACCCTTCACAAGCAAGAAGCAACCTCGACCGACCCAGATCGGACACCTCGACCCCGACGAATTTCGACCACCACCAACCCCAGCCAGAAACTCGACTTTCAGATTTTCGAGACTCACCAGATCCCTCCCAGCTGATGCGCGGCCGGTTGGATGTGCGCGAGATCGAGGACATCGGCGACTCTGCCCTCTCCTACGCCGAGGTCAAGGCCCTCGCATCGGGTGACCCGCGGATCATGGAGCTGGCCAAGGCCGAGACGGACGCGACCAAGCTGGAGCGCCTGGAGCGGGCCTGGGCGGCAGCCCAGCGCAGTCTCGCTGCGACGATCCGGGAGGCCGAGCCGCGGCTGGAGCGGCTGGCGACCGACCGCGAGCAGCTGATCGCGGCGATGCCGCTGCGCCGCGACACCGACGGGGATGCGTTCTCGATGCGGATCAACGGCGCGGCGTACGGCAAGCGGGCCGATGCCGCCCCTGCGCTGCAGCGGGCCCTGCTAGCGGTGCAGCCGTACCAGCGCTACCCGCAACCGCTCGGCGACGTCGGCGGCCTACATCTGCAGGTGTCCGCGGACTCGTGGATGGGCCAGCCCAGGTACGTCGTCTCGCTCGTCGAGGTACCGCGGGTGCACCTGCTCGTCGAGGCCGGCGACGTGCGTCAACCGAACATCGGCCTAGTCACGCGGGTCGAGAACCTCCCCCGTCGCCTGGAGCGGGTGCTCGACGACGTTGAGATGGACACCACCAAGATCAACCGCGAGGCAGAGAAGGCCCACGCTGGCCTGGTCGACGTTTTCCCGCGTGCCGGCGAACTGGCCGAGGTGCGCGCGAAGCGGGACCGGCTCTCGGCCGAGCTGGCAGCCGGCAGCGCCGAGAGGGCCGCCGGCGAACACGCGACCGAGCACGACCCCGCACCCGCACCCGCAGCCAACGGATCCCAGCCCAACACCCCAACCAACCCGCCAGGTCAGCCGGGCCAGGCGGGCCACACGGGTCGCCCCGCGATCGCGCCTTCGCCTCCTCCCCCGCCGCGGCCTGACGAGGGTCCGCGGCCGCCGGGCACACCGGGGTGGTCGAGATGAGACCGCTCCGGGAGGGGTCCAGTTCCTGTCCACAGGCGGGGCCCTGCGGCGCCGTTCTCCACCGGTTCGGGCGTGCCGGGCGTGCTGTGCTCGCCTGTTCTGTTCCACTGGGTAGCGGGGTCGGGTCCGCTGCCGGCCTCTCTCGAAAGGACAACACCTGATGCCTGTTCCCACCACTGACCGCGCCGGTGACGTGTACGACGCGACCCCGGACTTCGTCTATGCGGTCTCTCTGCTTGCCTCGCTCGAGGGCGCGACCGGGCAGGACGGGCACGCCATGGTGTTGCCGTTCCTGGGTATGGCCCGCGCCGAGCTCACCGACTTCGGGCAGCGGCGCCCGGCCCGCTACGTACCGGTGCAGATCGGCGACCTTCGGTCCGGGCTGGCCGACCTCGAGCAGCGCCTCACCGCGCTTCTGGCGGACTCGCAGGTACTCCAGCACACCCTCCGCCTCGACTCAGCTCGCCGGCTGCTGCGCCGCGGCGTGGCCGCTGTCGCCTAGGAACCCTGCGATGACCGCGGCATCGGTCGGATCGTGCGCCTGCAGCGCCGTCCAGCGGGCCAGCGAGCTGGGCGTCTCATCGATCGCGATGCCGCTGATCTGCACCGGGCACGGCCACCTCTCCCCCACTACCTCGCTCACGGCGATCCGCCGCGGCCTCGACTCTGTTTGCCTCGACCAGCAGCTCGCCCGCGGTCGACCGCGACGTCCTCGTCTGCACACCTGACATAGCCGCACCGGCGGCCTGACCCTGTCTGAGACTGCATGTAGTCACGTCAGGGTCAAGATGTCCGATCCTGCACCTCGGCGGTTGCTTCTCCGGACATGACCAACGCGCTGCCGAACGATTCGGCCTGGACCGACTACCTCCACGCGCACGGCGGCCCCGAGGCGTCGGGATGGTGGGTGACCCCGCGCTGGTTCGCCGACTCGGTGCACCCGCGGCCGGAGGTCGTGGGCCCGTACTCGTCCTACGAGCAGGCGGTGGCCGCCATGCAGGACTCGCCCCTCATCGACGGCTTCGCCGAGGACACCAACTGCAACGAGTGGCTCGATGACGTGTACGTGGCCACGGATCCGGCCTCGATCGCCAAGATGTGCGCCGATTACGAGCACCGGGTCACGCTGATCGACCCGGGTGACCCGAGCCACTTCGGGGACCCCGACCCCACCCCGCCGCGCAATGCCGCCTAAGTGACGGCCCGTCGCGGGCTGCTGCGGGCCGGCGCACTGCACCCACCCGGCCCGGATGAGAGCCGGCCGGACGCCGAGGGCGTCGCGGAGCCGGGAGACCGCTCCCCCGGCCCGCCCGGCAGGTAGTCGCCCGTCTCCACAAGCATTTCCCGCCGCGGTGTCCGATCCGACACCGCGGCGGTTGCTTCTCCGGGCATGGCAACGACTCGGCCCGTACGGCGCCCGGCTGGTGGCCCGCGATGACGGTCTCCACCTATGGCGAGCACGCCGAGAACGCGGCGCAGGCGCTGAACGACCTGATCCGCGATGACGTGATCCCGGCCGACGAGGTCGCGGTCGACCAGCTGCTGCATTGCCGCCAGGCGGTGGTCGACGCGCTGCGGCAGCGGCTTTACGACGTCGGCCAGGACAGCTGGTATCCGCCGCCGGACCACCTGCCAGCTCGTACGCCGAAGCCGACACTGGCTGGGCTGGACGAGAAGCTGGCGACGCTGGTGGACAACATCGCCTTCGCACTCCCCACGCTCCCCCTCGACGAGCGCCGCTCCCCCGCCGACTACCTCACTCCCGCCTCGACCGATCCGACGGTCGAGGCGTGGCGAGCGGCGGCCATCGAGCTGCTGGCGGCCTCTCATGCGCTCTCGGCGGCCGCCGAGCAGCCTTGGCGCACCGATCCGGGGGCCGGCTGGTGGGTGATGCGCGACGTGTCGGTGGCCCTAGAAGCGGTCGTCGTGCTCGACTCCCGCCTTGAGGAGGTCGGCCTGCTGGCTGAGCATCAGCGACCGGATGACGCGATGAGGCTGGACGAGAAGCGCATGGTGCTCTCCCAGACAGCCCGGGTCGCGACGTGGCATGCCACGAGCGCGAGCCCCGAAGCGGCCACCCCTCGCCTGCGGCAGGCGGCGCCGTCGACGGTGGTGGAGCCGGTGTCGCTGGTCTCGACGCCTGACGACCTGGCGGCCGCACAGCAACGCCTTGCCCGGTTCCTGCGCCCACTCCATGCCTCCGACGCGTTCTACGCCGCTGAGCCGGAGATCACCGCCGACTCCGCGCGGCAGGTTACGGCCAGCCAGCTCTACCTGTGCCGTGCGTTCGCGAAGGCCGCCGGCCAGTCGGTCAAGACCGGCAAGTTCGCGGCGCTCTTCGAGGAACGGGCCGAGGTGCTGGAGTCGTTGCAGCCCCAGATCAGCCACTTGCTCGACGTCTCCGAGGTACGGGACCCGAACATGCGCCGCTTCTGGCAGCAAAGCGAGCTCACGACCGCGGTGGCCCGGATGGAAGACCAAGGCGTGCCGATCCGGCTGCAGCCCACGCAGATGGTCGAGCTGGCCAAGGCAACCCACGAGGTCACCCACAACCTGGGCAAGGCACTGCGCCGCGAACTGCTACGTACCAACAGCAACCTGCGTGACGGCAACCCTCGTCACGCGGACGGGCCTGTCCGGGTCGGACGACGCTCGCGGCTGGAGGCCACCCTCACCGACCTGATCAACATGCCAGCACCCAAGTTGCCGGTCGCACAGTTCAACAACCCGCTGCAACGGGCCGCTCTGCGTCGGACCCTCGACATGACGCCGACCGCGTCGCAGCCACCGTCCCCATTCCCCGCCGCGCGCAGCCTCGGCACGAGCGGCTACGGCCAGTGAGAGAGGGGACCTGCCGTGTGTCGTCCGTCCAAGGCCGAACTCCAGGCCCGCCGCCGAACAGTCGGCCAGCAGCCTCCATCGAGCTCGACTGGCAACACCACGACGGCTGCCAAGCCAGGGAAGACCACGACTCAGCGCAGCCATCCCCCTCCGGAACAGCGCCCCGCGCATCCGGTCGCCATGCCGGTCGATTCCGACGGAGTTGCCCAGTTCGACCCGTTGCTGGCAGCGGATCAAGTTGCCCCGTGGCTTGCGCCAGCCGAAGGCCAACCGGGAACACGTAACGACAGCCCGGCTGGCCCTGGGATGAGGGACTGAACCACCATGGCACGACCAACTGCGGCACAGAGGCAGGCACGAGCGGTACTCGATGCGCGAGAGAAGTCAGCCACGGAGAGGGCGGAGCAGGCCCACTCGGCAGAACTCTCGGCACCGACCGGCGCGCCCGGCCGGTCAGCGTCCCCGTCGACGTACGGTCCCGCCTACGACCCGCTCCTGACCGTCGACCAGGTGTCGGACTGGCTAGGCGTCCCTAAGGGCACGCTGTACCAGTGGCGGAGCCGAAGCCGAGGACCGCGCGCGATCAAGGTCGGCAACGGCATCCGGTACCGGCGCAGTGAGATCGAGAACTACCTCGACCTCCACACCGACGCGCGCCCCGCCTGATCTGGGTACGATTTCCGATCCACCACCGCCACGGAGAAGTCACCATGTCTCGTAACTCAAATGCCCTGGGAGTCAGCTCGTTGCGTTCGCGTGAGGCCGGCCGGTGAGCGGTCGCCCACCGATGCCCCCTGGGACCTGGGGGAAGATCAGCGTCACGCGGACCAAGACCGGGACCTACCAGGCCGAGGCTCGCTATGCCCTCTTCAGTGGCCGTGTAGCCAAGCAGCGCGCTCGCGCTCACAGCGAGTCGGCCGCCCGAACCGCCCTCATCCAGAAACTGCAGGCCCTGAAGGGTTCAGATGTGGGGGACGGCGAACTGACCCCACAGAGGTCGATCGCCGAGTTGGCCGCCTTCTGGCTGAAGGAGAAGGAGGTCGACAACAACGTCAGCGCCAATTCGCTGCGCGCCTATCGGAGCGTGGTGAACAACCAGGTGCTTCCGGCAATCGGGCAGCGGAGAATCGCCGACTGCCGCACAAGTGTCATCGACCGAGTCATCAAGGACCGCGCCGCGACTGGAGCGGACGTGACGAAGCTGCGGAACGCGCTGCACCAGATGTTCGGCGTCGCAGTCCGGCATGACGCCATCCCGGCGAACCCGGTCAAGGAGGTCGCTCGGATCTCACGGCCGCGGAAGGAGATCACCTACCTCGATCTCGAGCAGGTCAACCAGGTCCGTGCGCTCATCGACACCGAGATGAAGCGCAAGCGACCCGGGCCGCGGATGTCGGCCGACCTCCGCGACATCGTCGACCTGATGCTCGCCACTGGATGTCGCATCGGCGAAGCAGCCGGCTTCATCTACCCCGAGATTGACCTCTCCTCCGAGACCCCGACCCTGACAGTGTCGGGCACGATCGTCACCGAGACCGGTAAGGGGACGTTCCGCCAGCCGTGGACGAAATCGGACGCCGGCTACCGGACCCTGTTTCTCCCACCATTCGCCGTCGACATCCTGATGCGCCGGATGATCGAGAGTCCCGCGAATAGGAACGGCGCGGTCTTTACGACCCGCAACGGAACGTGGCGTCAGGTCTCCAACTGGGAACGGTTGTGGAACCGGGTAGTCGATGGCACCGCCTACGACTGGGTCACGTTCCATACCTTCCGCAAGTCGGTCGCGACGCTGATCGACCAGACGGTCGACTCGAAGGCGGCGCAAGCCCAACTGGGTCACGCCAACGAGGACATCACGCTGGAGCACTACATCCACAAGGCCAAGGTCGCGCCTGACCTGACCGACTACCTCGAACGGTTCCGGCCGCCCATTACGCCAAAGACGTGACGAGGCCCCACTCGGCCCGCCCACTCGAGAGTGCCCTCGCTGTGTTCACGGCGAGGGCACTTGCATGTTCGCGCCCGGGGGGACGCGCGCTAAGTGCCCACACAAAGAGCCCAATTTCCGCCCACTTATTGCTTCTGGTCAGAAACCTGAAAGGCCCTCTGACCAGCGTTTCCGCTGGTCAGAGGGCCTTTCCTCGTAGCGGGGGCAGGATTTGAACCTGCGACCTCTGGGTTATGAGCCCAGCGAGCTACCGAGCTGCTCCACCCCGCGTCGGCGAGGACGACCTTACCGGGTGGGGTCGGGTCGGCCAAATCCGGGCGGTCAGCCCTGCGGGTCGGACGGGGTGGAGTTGTCGTCCGGCAGCTGGTTGGAGAGGGCGAAGGCGCGCTGGACGAGCTTCTTGCCCTGCTCGGTCAGCCGGGCCCAGGCGACGGTGTCCTTGTCCGCCAGGGCCCGGTCGGCGGCGGTGAACTTCTCCTGGGCCCGGTCGAGGTAGTCGCGGATCCGGCTGACCACGGAGCCGGTGGGCTCGCCGCCGTTCCCGCTTCCGTTGCCGTTCCCGCCGCCGTTGTCACCGCCGCCACCGCCGGTCTGGGGCAGGCTCTGGTCGAGGGCGTCCGCGAGGGCCGAGGGGAGCGAGGTGCCGATGCCGACCTCGCCGTTGTAGGAGACCAGCACGTAGGCGAGGCTCGGGTAGCTGACGCTCGACCCCGCGCGAACGGCGTACACCGGCTCGACGTAGATGAACCCGTCGTCGATCGGCAGGGTGAGCAGGTTGCCGAAGATCGCCTGGCCGCCGCTGCGGTTGAACTGCGCCAGCCGGTCGGCGACGTCGCTGTCGGAGTTGAAGTCGTTGGCGATCTGACCCGGCCCCTTGACGCTCTGGTCGGCCAGCTGGGTCACCTGCATCTTGCCGTAGTCCGGCGAGGTGGCATCGGAGTTGACCGAGACGAACGCCGCCAGGTTGTTCTTGTTGAACGGCACCAGCGTCGAGGTCAGCGAGAAGACCTCGTCGTCGCCACCGGCGGCCTGCTGGTTCACGAAGAGGCGGTACGGCGGCTGCAGGCTGCTCGGCGCGTTCGGATCGGTCGGGACGGCCCAGCGGTCGTTTCCGTTGTACCAGTTGGTCGCGTCGGTGACGTGGTAGCGCGCGTACTGGTAGCGCTGCACCTTGAACATGTCCTCGGGGTAGCGCAGGTGCTCCGTCAGCCCGGCCGGGATGTCCTCCTTCGGCTGCACGGTCCCGGGGAACGCCTTCATCCACGCCTGGACGATCGGGTCCTCCTCGTCCCACTCGTAGAGCGTCACGGTGCCGTCGTAGGCGTCGACGGTCGCCTTGACCGCGTTGCGCATGTAGTTGATCTCGTCGGTGGGCAGCGTGCGCAGCCCGGTGTTGGTCTGCAGCGAGTCGTCGGTCATCGTCTCGAACGACTCCTTCTCCGAGCCCGGGTACCGGTCGGTCGTCGTGAAGCCGTCGAGCACCCAGACGATCTTCCCGTCGACGATCGCCGGGTAGGGGTCGGAGTCGACCGTCAGCCACGGAGCGACCTTCTCGACCCGGGCGCGCGGGTCGCGGTTGTAGAGCACCTGGCTGTTGTCGTTGACCCGGCCGGACAGCAGGAAGTTCGGCTCGCCGAACTTCACGGCGTACAGCAGCTGGCGGAAGGTGCTGCCGATCGGCACCCCGCCCGCGCCGTCGTACGTCGTGGTCTCGTCCTCGCCGCCCGAGGCGTCCTCGCCGCCCGTCGGCAGGTCCAGCTCGACGTCCTGGGCGTCCGGGCTGGCCTTGCCGACCACGGAGTAGTCGGGGCTCTCCTCGCCGAAGTACACCCGCTGCTCGAAGCCGCCGGTGGCGGTCGTGAGCGCGTCCTCGCCGCGCCCCTGGCCCTCTGCCCACTCCGGCTCGTCCTCGGAGCTCAGCGACGGGACCTGGTTGGTGGCGCTGCGCTGGTTCCCGAACGCGGCGATGATGCCGGAGCCGTGCGTGTAGACGGTGGACAGGTTGGTCCAGTTCCGGTCGTTGTCGTTGATGCCGCTCTGGTCGAGCTCGCGGACGCCGAGGACGAGGGCGCGGTCGGTCCCGTTGATCGTGTAGCGGTCGACGTCCAGGACGTCGGCGACCGAGTAGTAGGCCCGCTCCTGCTGCACCTGCTCGAAGGTCTCGCTCACCAGCTTCGGGTCGACCAGCGGGACCGACATGGTCTCGGCCGCGAGGGCCGACCCGTCGGCGTTCTCGATGGTGGCGTCGTTGACCTGGTTGACCTCGACGTCCTCGATGTCGTACGCCGCCCGGGTGGCCTCGATGTTGGCCGCGATGTACTTCTTCTCCTTGTCGGCCTCCGACGGCTTGACCTGGAACTGCTGCACGATGCCCGGCCAGATCATGCCGAGCAGGATCGCGGAGACCGCGAGCAGTGCGAGGCCGACCGACGGGAGCAGCCAGGTGCGCCGCCAGACGTTGACGAAGAAGAGGATCGCGCAGATCACCGAGATGCCGAGCAGGATGTTCTTGGCCGGCAGCACCGCGTTCTCGTCGGTGTAGGTCATGCCGGTGATCAGCCCGCCGCTCTGGGTGACCAGGTCGAACCGGTCCAGGTAGTAGTCGGCCGCCTTCGCCAGCACGAACAGGCCGAGCAGGATCGACAGCTGCACCTGCGCCGGGCCGGAGAGCCGGTCGCGCGCGGCCTGCAGCCGGATCCCGCCGTACAGGTAGTGCACGACGGCCGCGGCGATCAGCGCGACGACGAGCGCCGCCATCGCGAAGTTGACCAGGTACTGCAGCCAGGGCAGGTCGAAGACGTAGAAGCCGATGTCCCTGCCGAACCAGGCGTCCTCCTGGCCGAACGAGCCGCCGTTGCGCCAGAGCAGGTAGTTGCGCCACTCGCCGATCGCGGAGCTGCCCGCGAACGCGCCGAGCACGACCGCGACGCCGACGAGGAGCCAGGTGCGGATCGGCGTGACCGCGTCGCGGTAGCGGTCGAGGCCGGTCTGCTCCGGGGAGTTCGGGCGGAAGAACGGCCGGAACCGATAGGCCAGGTAGACGTTGAGCCCCACCACCACGGCCATCAGCAGGCCGAAGACGGCGAACAGCAGCGCACGGGTCCAGAACATCGTGGCGAAGACGCCGGAGTAGCCACCGTCCTGGTACCAGAGCCGGTCGGTGTAGAGGTTCGCGAACGTGCTCAGCCCGAGGAAGGCGAGCACCAGCACCACCGCGGTGACGATCAGCGCGCGCGAGCGGCGCGACCCCCGCCGCGGCGGCGTGGCCTCCCGACCGCCCTCGTCGAACAAGTCGCTCATGCGTCGCTCTCCTCTTCCAGCGTGGCGCCCAGCAGCTGCAGCAGCTGGGGCACCAGGTCCACGCCGCCCACCACCGACTGGTCGTCGTCGTGGGCGCGCAGGCGCAGTGCACAGTACGTCGCCCCGGCGCGGGTGGCGCCGGCGGCGATCCGGACCTCCTGCCGGTCCGGGTGCTCCCGGGCGAACTCCTCCGCCGCGACCGGGTCCTCGGGGATCACCGCATCGGCGTCCGGCGGCAGCACCAGCCGCTCGACCACGGCGGCGCAGCCCGCGACGCTCGGCGGCCAGCTCATCGACTGGAGCGCGACCTCGAGCGGCCGGTCGGGCGCGAGCTGGTCCTGCTCGACCGGCGTCAGCGAGCCCAGGGCCGAGGACTCGTCCAGGCCCATCGCGGCGGCGAGCGCGGGCTCGTGCTCGACGATGGTCCGCGTGTCGACGAGCGCGTAGAGCCGGGCGGGCTGGTCCCAGCCGCCCTCGGCGGCGTGCCCCTCGATCTCGAGGACGGCGGCGGCCAGCGCCGGGTCGGCGTCCAGGGCCTGGTCGAACTCGGTCACGAGGACGCCCCCGTGCAGCCGGGCAGGTCGGCGTCGGGGTCCTGCACCCAGGCCTCGATGGCGAGCCGGGCGTCGTGCATGGTGTCCGCCCGGACCAGCCGCATGTCCTCGTTCGGGGCGCCGAGCGCGTCCGCGCAGTTGCCCGGCGGCACGAGGAACAGCTTCGCGCCGGCGTCCCGCGCACCCACGATCTTCTGCTGGATGCCGCCGATCGGGCCGACCTGGCCCGCGGCGTCCATGGTCCCGGTGCCCGCGATGGTCTGCCCGCCGGTCAGCGAGCCGGGGGTGAGCGTGTCGTAGATGCCGAGGGAGAACATCAGCCCCGCGCTCGGTCCGCCGATGCTCGAGTCGACGTTGATGGTGACGTCGACCGGCAGGTCCGCCTTCGCCTCGGTGCCGACCGAGATGCCCACCTGGGGACGGCCGTCGACGTCCTCGGGCGTGACCTCGACGCGGGTGCGGTCGCCGTCGCGGCGTACGACGAAGGTGATCGGCCGGCCCGCCTCGGCGGAGGTGACCTCCTCGACGACCTCCTCGGACGTCGTGACCTTCGCGCCGCCGACGGCGAGGATCGCGTCGCCGGTCTCGAGCGCGCCGTCGGCCGGCGTGCCGTCGGAGACGGCCGCGACGACCGGCTCGGTGACGTCGTACCCCATCTCCTCCAGCGCGACCGCGGTGGCGGCGTCCTGGGAGGAGGTCATCTGGGCGGCGCCCTCGTCGCGGTTCTGCTGGACGGTCTCGTCCTTGCGGTAGACCGCGTCGTAGGGGTAGACCGCGGCCTCGTCGCTGGTCCAGTCGCGCATCAGCTCGAAGAGGTTGTTCCTGCCCTCGGGCCGGGGCTGGGAGACGTAGACGGTCGTCATCCGCAGCTGGCCGTCGTCGCGGTACGCCTTGCGCCCGGAGACCTCGATGATCTCCTTGCCCTTGTCGTTGTCGCCGAGCACGTCGACGGTGAGCCCGGGCTCGTAGGTGACGTAGGGCAGCGGCACCAGGGCGGCCACCAGCCACAGGCCGATGAGCAGCGGCACGGCCAGGATGCCGGCCAGGGTGCGCTGCGTCATGGCGCCAAGACTGTCAGATCGCCCCTAGGACGCTCGTCGCGAGGGCCGCACCGCGACCCCGGTGGAGCGGTCCGGGGCCGGCCGCTGCGCGGCGTACCCCGGCCGGCGCCGGCGCGGCTCGCGCTCCAGCGCGGTCGCGAGGCGGCGTACGGCGACCTCGCGGTCGACCTCGCCGCGGCGCGCCCGCCCCAGCCAGCCGACCCAGATCATCGCCACGACCGTGACGACGACCGACGGCACCAGCCAGAGCAGGATCTCCACGCGTTCAGGGTACGGAGCGCAGCCGCCCCGCCGGGGATCTGCTACGGCGTGCCGACCCACTCGTCGCTGCCGTCGCCGAAGCGCTGGTGCTTCCAGATCGGCACCTCGGCCTTGAGGGTGTCGATCAGCGCGCGCGACGCGGCGAACGCCTCGCCGCGGTGGGCGGCGGTGGTCGCGACGACCACGGCGATGTCGCCGATGGCGAGCGTGCCGACCCGGTGGACCGCGGCGACGCCGGTGACGTCGTGCTCCGCGGCGATCCGCTCGCAGACCGCGCGCATCGTGTCGAGCGCGGTCGGGTGCGCCGAGTAGTCGAGCCCGTCGACCGCCTTGCCGCCGTCGTGGTCGCGGACCCGGCCGACGAAGAGGGTCAGCCCCCCGGACGCCTCGTCGTCGAGCGCGGCCATCACCTCGGCGACGTCCAGCGGGGTCTCCCGGAGGTCCACGAGGCGTACGACGGTCACGGGGACGAGCCTAGGACAGGCGCGTACGGTTGGGGCATGAACGACCGGCCGGGCGAGACGCCCGACTCCCCCGACTCCCCTGACGAGAGGGGCCGGAACCCCTTCGAGGGCACGCCGTTCGAGCAGCTCTTCGGGGCCTTCGGGGGCGCGGGTGGTGCCGGCGCGATGCCCGACCTGAACCAGCTCTTCAGCCAGATCCAGTTCCTGATGCAGCCCTACGACGGCCCGCTCAACTGGGACTTCGCCCTCGACATGGCGCGCAAGACCGTCGCGCAGGCACCCGACCCGTCCCCGACGCAAAGGCAGAAGGACGCGGTCGCCGACGCCGTCCGCCTCGCCGACCACTGGCTCGACGACACCACGGCGTTCCCCTCCGGCGTCACCTCCGCCACGGCGTGGAGCCGCGCCGAATGGATCGTCGGCACGACCGACGTGTGGAAGGTCCTCGTCGAGCCGATCGCCGAGTCCTCGGTGCAGGCGCTCTCGAGCGCGCTGCCGGACGATGCCCAGGCGATGTCCGGGCCGCTGCTGGGCATCCTCGGCAAGGCCGTCGGCGGCCTGCTCGCCTCGCAGGTCGGCTCCGGCCTCGGCGCGCTCGCGGCGGAGGTGCTGAGCGTCTCCGACATCGGGCTCCCGCTCGCGGCGCCCGGCAGGGCGGCGATCGTGCCGGCCAACGTGACCGCGTTCGCCGACGGCCTCGACGTCACCGAGGACGACGTGCTGCTCTACCTCGCGCTGCGCGAGGCCGCCCACCAGCGGCTGTTCGCCCACGTGCCGTGGCTGCGCGACCACCTGATCGGCGCCGTCGCCGACTACGCCCGCGGGCTCGAGATCAACGCCGCGGGCATGCAGGCGCGGCTCGAGGAGCAGATGCGCGGCGTCGACCCGACCAACCCGGAGTCGATGCAGCAGCTGCTCGAGGGCGGGCTGTTCGACGTACCCCCCTCCCCCGGCCAGGAGGCCGCGCTCCAGCGGCTCGAGGTCACCCTCGCGCTGGTCGAGGGCTGGGTGGACGAGGTCGTCGGCCAGGCGACGGCCGAGCGGATGCCGTCGGCGAGCCGGCTGCAGGAGGCGTTCCGGCGCCGCCGCGCCGCCGGTGGGCCGGCCGAGCAGACCTTCGCCACGCTGGTCGGCCTCGAGCTGCGGCCCCGCCGGCTGCGCGACGCGTCCACGCTGTGGGGCTCGCTGCGCACCCGCCAGGGCACCGAGGCCCGCGACGGCGTGTGGATGCACCCGCACCTGCTGCCGTCGGCCGCGGACCTCGACGACCCGCTCGGCTTCCGCGAGGACGCCACCGCCCTGCCCGAGCTCAGCGACGCGGACTTCGACGCGGAGCTGAAGAGGCTCCTCGACGGCGGCTCGGAGGAGTGAGCCTCCACGCCGACGCGCTCGCCGTCCTGGACGGCTGGCGGGCGCCGAGCGAGGGGCAGGAGCGGCTCCGGCGGCGGTACGTCGCCCACCTGCGCGCCCACCCGGACGGCCTGACCCGCGCCTGCACGCCGGACCACATCACGGCGAGCACGCTGGTGGTCGACGCCGAGCACGACGCCGTACTGCTGACACTGCACGCGAAGGCGCACGCGTGGTTCCAGCTCGGCGGCCACTGCGAGCCCGGCGACGAGACCCTCGCCGGCGCGGCGCTGCGCGAGGCGACCGAGGAGTCCGGCCTCGAGGAGCTGGCGCTGGACCCGGTGCCGGTGCAGCTCAGCGAGCACGCGGTGCCGTTCTGCGGGTCGACCGGCGACGTCCACCACCTCGACGTGCGGTTCGTGGCGATCGCGCCGGCAGGCGCCGAGCACGTGGTCGGCGAGGAGTCGCTCGACCTGCGCTGGTGGCCGGCCGACGCGCTGCCCGACCCGGAGCCGGACCTGGTCGAGCTGGTCGCGCTCAGTCGATCTCGGGGTCCAGCCGCGCCGCCGCCGACCAGCCGATGAGGTAGCCCTTGGCGCGCTCGGCCTGCGGGTAGCGGTCCACCCATCCCCAGAAGCTCGCGTCATGGCCCGGCTCGAGCAGGTGGGCGAGCTCGTGCACGAGCACGTAGTCGACCACCCACTGCGGCATCCCTTGAAGCCGCCCGGAGAGCCGGATCGTGCGGTCGCCCGGCGTGCAGGAGCCCCACCGGGACTGCTGGTTGTCGACCCAGCGCACCGACTCCGGTGGCGCCAGCCCGCCGAGGTACCTGTCGTTGAGGTCGCGGGCGCGCCTCATCAGATCCTGGTCGCTCGGCTTGCGGCGGCGCTCGGAGCGCTCCAGCCGGGCCAGCATCGTCTCGACCCACTCGGCCTCCTCCCTGCGGGAGAGCGAGGCCGGGATCATCACCACCACCCGGTCGCCGTCGCGGTAGGCCGAAACGGTGCGCCGGCGCCGCTTGGAGCGCCGCACCTCCACCTCCGGCCGCGACATGAGGCGAACCTACCGTTTCGCCCAGGCCAGCAGCCGCTCCCGCGGCCAGGTGTTGACGATCCGGTCGGGGTCGATGCCGGCGGCCTCGGCGCGCTCGCAGCCGTAGACCTGGAAGTCCAGCTGCCCCGGCGCGTGGGCGTCGCTGTCGATCGAGAACAGGCAGCCGATGTCGCGGGCCAGCTCCAGCAGCGTGGTGGGCGGGTCGCGGCGCTCGGGGCGGCTGTTGATCTCGACCGCGGTGCCGGTCTCGGCGCACGCCTCGAAGACCGCCTGCGCGTCGAACCGCGACGGCGGCCGGGTGCCGCGGCTGCCCGTCACCATCCGCCCGGTGCAGTGGCCGAGCACGTTGGCGAACGGGTTGCGCACCGCCGCCACCATCCGCCTGGTCATGTCCGCCGCGTCCATCCTCAGCTTCGAGTGGACGCTCGCGACCCGGACGTCGAGCCGCGCGAGGAGCTCGTCGGTCTGGTCGAGCGAGCCGTCGTCGAGGATGTCGACCTCGATGCCCTTGAGCAGCGTGAAGTCCCCGGAGAGATGGTCGTTGACGGCCTCGACCACGCCGAGCTGCTTCGCGAGCCGCTCGGGACTCAGCCCGCGGGCGACGGTCAGCCGGGGCGAGTGGTCGGTGAGCACGAGGTAGTCGTGGCCGAGCTCCATCGCGGTGAACGCCATCTCCTCGATCGGCGAGCCGCCGTCGGACCAGTCGGAGTGGGAGTGCAGGTCGCCGCGCAGCCGCGCGCGGATCCCGGCGCCGGCGCCGGTCAGCGGGCCGCCGTGCTCCCGCTCCAGCGCGGCCAGCCGATCGGGCAGCTCGCCGCGCACGGCCGCGGCGATCACCTTCGCCGTGCTGGCGCCCACGCCGGGCAGGTCGGTGAGCGTGCCGTCCGCGGCCGCGGCCGCCACCTGCTCGGCCGGCAGCGGCAGGATCGCGGCCGCGGCGTTGCGGAAGGCCTTGACCTTGTAGGTGTCCTCGCGCCCGCGCTCGAGCAGGAAGGCGATCCGGCGCAGCGCCGCCACCGGACCACCGTCGTACCGCTCCGACACGCCGACCACCTCGCGATCTCGCTCCAGATTTCTTCGTTCCACACCCGGTGGAGGGCCATTCTCGCTGGTCAGCGGGCGGTACGGCGTCCCGGCCCGGCCGTCGTCCACAGGTGCGTCCCGGCCTCGTCCACCGGTTCGGGGATGTTCTCCACACGGTTCTCCACAGCGTCGTCCACAGGCTGCGCCCGGCCCGCGTTGACCCCCGTCGGCGCCGCCTCCTAGCGTGTGCCGCAGACGGGGCCTCCGGCCCATCGAGGGACGCTCGCAAGGGGAAGGCAAGCGTCCACCGGTGACCGGGGGCCTCGCTGCTTCTCCTACTGTTCCTACTGTCCGGTGAAGGCCGGAGCGCGCTTCTCCCTCGCCGCCCGGATGCCCTCCTGCAGGTCGGCCGTGGCGAGCGTGATCGGCTGTGCCATCGCCTCCCACTGCAGGCCGGCCTCGACGTCGGCGTGGCCGCCGTCGCGCAGCGCGAGCTTGGTGAGCCGGCTGGCGATCGGCGCGGTGGCGGCGATCCCCGCGGCGGTCTCGAGCACCTCGCCGAGGAACGCCGCCGGCTCGATCACCCGCGAGACCAGCCCGAGCCGCAGCGCCTCGTCGGCGTCGACGACGCGGCCGGTGAGCAGCAGGTCGCGGGCGTGCGCCTCGCCCACGACGTTCGGGAGCAGGGACGTGGCGGCCATGCCGGGGTGCATGCCCAGCCTCACGAACGGGGCGCCCAGCCGGGCTCCCGCGGCGGCGTACCGCAGGTCGCAGGCGAGCGCCAGGCACAGGCCGGCACCGATCGCCGCGCCGTTGACGGCCGCGATCGTCGGGACCTCGAGCCGGCGGATCGACAGCCAGGCCCGGTAGAACGCGATCATCCGCGTGCGCAGGCGATCCACCGACGCGTCCGGCTCGCCGGCGATCCAGGACGTGTCGCCGCCCGAGCAGAACGCCGTACCCGCGCCGGTGACCACGACCGCCCGCACCGAACGGTCGGCGGCGAGCTCGTCGACCGCGGCGACCCAGGAGGTCGTCATCGCCTCCGACATCGCGTTGCGCTGGTCGGGGTTGTCGAGGGTGAGGAGGGCGACGCCGTCGGAGGGGCGCTCGACTCGGAGGTGCTCCCGGAGATGCTCGGAGTGTGCTGGCATGGCCGCCAACGTACTCACCCGGCTCGCGACACGCCGTGACGAGATTCACCGCTCCCGGTGCGCCTGACGCGGAACCGATCGTGCGTGTCGTAGGGTCGAGTCGGTCCGGCGGCACCTTCGCCGGACTCCGACGGGTCTTCCCCTCGTGCCCCGTCGCGACGACCGAGAGATTGAACTAGGCAAGGAGGCCGTCATGGCGGAGACCTGGAGCGGCGAGTTCTACTGCGTGAAGTGCAAGGAGAAGCGCGAGGCCGAGGGCGAGGTCAAGGTCAACGACAAGGGCACCCGGATGGCGAAGGCCGTCTGCCCCGTCTGTGGCACGAACCTCAACCGGATCCTCGGCAAGGCCTGACGCGCAAGCAGCAGCGCCCCACGAGTTGCACGACGGCGCCCGTCCCGGTCACCCGACCGGGCGGGTGCCGTCGTCTCATTTCCGGGTGTGGACAACCGCTGGCGGGCGGTGACGACGGGTAGGGGACCGGCATGCGCCTGCTGCCCGGCCTGCACGTCACGCGCCGCGACGACCGCCACCTCCAGGTCGGCGTCGACCCGCCGTGGCGGGCCGTCCTCCCCGACCACCCGGACGTACGCCGGCTGCTCGACGACCTGGCCGCCGGCCGCTCCCCCACGCCCACCTCGCCACCGGCGCGGCGCGCGCTCGCGGACCTGACGTCGGCGGGCCTGCTCGTCGCACCGCCCCGGCCCCGGGGCGCGGTCACCCTGGTCGGCTCCGGCGCCCCGGAGGTCGAGCGGCTGCTGCGCGAGTCCGGCTGCACCGTCGGCCCCGGCGCCGAGGTGGCCGTGCTGGCCGTCGCCGGCGAGGTGCCGCGCAGCGACGCCGACGCCGAGGCGTGCGCCGGCCGGCCCCACCTGGTGCTCGGTGCCCACGCCCACGGCTGGACGGTCGGGCCGTTCGTGGTGCCCGGCCGCACCGCGTGCCTGCGCTGCGTCGACGCCCACCACGGCGAGCAGGACCCGCGCCGGGCGCTCGTGGTCGAGCAGTTGGCCGGGCTCCCGGCCGCGCCCGCCGACCCCGCGCTCGCCACGATGGCAGCCGCGTGGACGGTGCGCGACCTGCTCACCTTCCTCGACGGCGGCGAGCCGGCCACCTGGTCGGCAACCGTCGAGCTGGGCCCGGCGCTCCCGCCGCGGCGGCGTGCCTGGGAGCGGCACCCGCACTGCGGCTGCTCGTGGGCTCAGTAGCTCATGGACTCCCATGAGATTCCTTGCATGTAATACTGCTTGAACGTAATATCTCGTCATGAGGCTGCGTTGGCCCGTCGAGTTCGACGCCTGGATCCGTCGGGCTCAGCAGAAGTCTCGCGAGGGAAATGCCTACTACCGGCGACAGTTGGAGCTCGTGGCCGCCGCGTTGCGGATGCTGCGGAGTCTCCAGGCGCCGCCGGAGGAGGACACGGCTGGGCTGAGGCGAGTGGCCCAGTCGAGGAGGCATCAGGTCTGGCGAACCTCGCATCCCTACGAACAGGGGATCGCGGTCCGGCTGATCTGCTGGTTCCCGCCCGACTCCGACGAGGTGGTGGTCGCGCTGTTCACAGGGGAGAAGGCCAGGATCGGCGACGTCTGGTACGACAGTGTCGGCCGTCGAGCAGACCTCGTGATCGAGCAATGGCTGCGAGAGCTGGCGAGGAACGAGGAAGGAGACGGAGATGGGTAGGGAGAGCATCCCCGCGGGGTTCGTCGACGGCGACGCCGTGCTGGACGAGCTCCTCGCGGAGCCGGGCATGGAGGCGGCGGTCGAGAACATCGACCGCGGCGTGGCCGAGATGAACCGCGTCTACACCCAGGGGCTCGCCGAGATCCGCAAGGTCGCGACCCAGACACAGGCCGAGTTGGCCGAGCGGATGGGCATCAAGCAGGCCGCCGTCTCTCGTATCGAGGGCCGCGAAGACCTGCTGCTCTCGACGCTCGCTGAGTACGCCGCAGCCGCCGGCGCCGTCAACGGCAGGATCGTGTTCCAGCTCAACGGCGTCGACATCGAGCTCGCCCTCGACCGCTTCCTGTCCAAGAGGTTGCGAGGTTCGAGCTGACGCACTCGGCTCACCAGAGCTCGCTGTCGAGCTTGCCCTCCATCGCGCGCAGGTGGGACCGCGAGCACTCGTCGCAGTAGGCGCGCCGGCGGCCGTTCTCGACCGCCGTCGTCCAGGTCAGCGTCCTCGCCTCGTCGGTCTCCACGCGGCCGCAGAAGTCGCAGGTGGTCATGGCCCCAACGTAGCCGGAGCACGCGGAGGAGCCGGGTACGACGACCGGTGTGGTCGCCGTACCCGGCTCCGTTGGGACACCCGCGATCAGGTCAGGCCCTCTCGGGCCGGAGGGGTGTCGTCACAGCGCCCGGGCGAGGGCCAGTCGAGCCTGCTGGGCTGCCTTCTCCGCCTTGCGGCTGAGCCGGCGGGCGCGGGCCATCTGGGCACCACGCCGGAGCTGCTGCGCCTCTCCCAGGCGCGCGGACATCTGTGCGCGGGCCAGGTCTTCGTGCATGAGCGTCATGTCGGTACGTCCGTTCAGGTGAGTGGTCTGGTACATGGGAATCAGGGTGCTTTCGTCGGTCGGTGCTGCGGTGGACGCCGCGTGGGCTCTGCTGGTGGTTGCCGCTAGGCGGCGACCTCGTCCTTGCGGGGCCGGCCGCGGGGCCGCTTGCGCGGGATCACGGCGCCCTGGAGGAAGAGCTGGCCTCCCCAGACGCCCCACGGCTCGCGCCGTTCGAGCGCTCCGTCGAGGCAGAGGGCCCGGACCGGGCACTCCTGGCAGAGGGCCTTGGCGGCCTCCACGTCGGCGGGGGACTCGGCGAACCAGAGCTCCGGGTTGTTCGCCCGGCAGGGCAGCAGGTCGTCGTCGACCTCGTTCGCCTGGTCGTGGAGCAGCCCCAGGCCGCTGCCGCCGATCGACTCCGTCATCGGCACTGCCCCATCGGTGCGGACGAGCTCACTGATGGTCATGTGTCACCTCCTTCTTCTGACCTGATCGCAATGGGTGGTGCGGTACTGGCCGGGAAAGCTGCTCGGGGAACGAAAAGGCCGCGGATCCCGGTTCGGGTTCCGCGGCCTGGAGGCTGCCGATGGCTGTTGGGTGTCAACAGGTCGGTGGTCTCCAGGCACTGGTCCCCGGGAAGTAGGACGAGATGAGGCCCGTGCCCGCCTTGGCGGTGCCCGTCGTGGCCGCGCGCTCGCGCACGACAACGGTCGCGGCAGCGGCGCGGACATCGGTGGCACCCGTCGTCACGCCGAAGGAGTGGCCGGAAATGGGCATGCCGAAGGCCGACGGGGTCTGAGCCGTCATCTGGAGCTGAGTGCTGTTCACAAGTGCCACCTCCTTCACTTCTTCGGGCGCCGATCGTGCCAGGATCGTGTGCGCAGGGATCGCTTGTCCGGAAACCTATCGGCTCCCGCGGGTAATGGGCAAACGGTTTTATGGGTCTTTCTCGGATTTTTTCGAGATGCCCTCGGCCGAGGGCTCATCCGACGAGGGAGAGCACCTGCTCGCCGTACCGCTCGAGCTTGGACCGGCCGATCCCGTTGATCTTCAGCAGGGCCGCGGGCGTGCGCGGCTTGTGCTCGGCGATGAGCTGGAGGGTCGCGTCGGTGAAGACCACGAACGCCGGCACCTCCTCCTCCCCCGCCCGCTCCCGGCGCCACTCGCGCAGGCGCTCGAACAGCTCCTCGTCGTAGGACGCCGGGCAGCCCGCGCACCGGCCGCGCTTCTTCTCCGCCCCGGTCGTGAGCGGGCGGCCGCACTCACGGCAGCTCGCGACCTTGCGCGAGCGCGGGAGGTCGCGCTGGGCGCGGGCGTCGTCGGGCAGCAGCGGGTCGAGGAACCGCGACGGCTTGCGCGCGGCGCGGCCGCCGGGGTTGCGCGCCAGCGCCCAGGACAGGTGCAGGTCGAGCCGGGCACGGGTCATGCCGACGTACAGCAGCCGGCGCTCCTCCTCGATCGCGGCCGGGGTCTCGGCGTAGGTGATCGGGAGCGTGCCGTCCTGGAGGCCGCAGAGGAAGACGGTGTCCCACTCCAGGCCCTTGGCGGCGTGGAACGTCGCCAGCGTGACGCCGTCGGCCACCGGCGCGTGCTGCTCGGCGGCGCGGCGGTCGAGGTCGTCGACGAACGCGTTGAGGTCGCCCTGGGTCGCGAACTCGGCGGCCTGGTCGACCAGCGCCTGCCACGACTCCCAGCGGTCGCGGGTCTGGCCGCGGGCGGTGGGCGCGGCGGGCGTCCAGCCCATGCCGGCCAGGGTGGCGCGCACGACGTCGACCCAGTCGTCGACGCCGTCGCCCTCGCCGGAGCGGGCCGCACCGCGGAGCCGGGTGACGGCCTCGCGGACCTCGGGGCGCTCGAAGAAGCGCGCCGCGCCGCGCACGACGTAGGGCAGCCCGCGCGCGGCGAGCGCCTCCTCGAAGGACTCCGACTGGGCGTTGATGCGGAACAGCACCGCGACCTCGCCGAGGGAGCGGCCGCTGTCGCGCAGCCGCAGCACCTGGTCGGCGACGGCCTCGGCCTCGGCGACCTCGTCGGGGCGGGCGGTGTAGCTGACGACCGGGCCGGAGGGCCGCTGGGCGCGGAGCTCGACGCCTCGGCTGGCGCTGCCGGCGAGCAGCGCGTTGGCGGCCTCGACGACCTCGGGGGTAGAGCGGTAGTTGCGGACCAGCTCGACCGACGTGGTGCCGGCGTACCTCTGCGGGAAGTCGCGGAGGTAGTCGGCGTTGGCGCCCGCGAAGGAGTAGATGGTCTGCGCGGGGTCGCCGACGACGCAGAGCTCGTCGCGGCCGCCGAGCCAGAGGTCGAGCAGCGCGGACTGGAGCGGCGAGACGTCCTGGAACTCGTCGACGACGAACCACTTGTACTGGCGGCGCACCTGCGCGGCGACCCGCTCGTCCTCGGCGAGCATCCCGGCCGTCAGCAGCAGCACGTCCTCCATGTCCATCCGGCCCTGGCCGCGCTTGACCTCCTCGTAGCTGCCGAACACCCGGCCCACGGTCTCGGGGTCCTGACCGGAGACGCTGCGACCGCGCGCGGCGGCGACCCGGGCGTAGTCGTCGGGGTGGACGTTGCTGACCTTCGCCCACTCGACCTCGGAGGCGAGGTCGCGCAGCAGCGCCTGGTCGGCGGTGAGCCGCTGCCGGCGGGCGGCGGTGGCGAGCAGCCCGATCTTGGACTCGATCAGCGTGGGCAGCTCGGTGCCGTGCACGTGCGGCCAGAAGTAGCGCAGCTGGCGCAGCGCCGCGGAGTGGAAGGTGCGCGCCTGGACGCCGGCCGCACCCAGCGCGCGCAGCCGTCCCCGCATCTCGCCGGCGGCGCGCGTCGTGAACGTCACCGCGAGCACCTCGGTGGGCGCGTAGACGCCGGACGCCACGCCGTACGCGATCCGGTGGGTGATCGCCCGGGTCTTGCCGGTGCCGGCTCCCGCGAGCACCCGGACCGGCCCGCGCAGCGCCTCCGCCACCTGGCGCTGCTCGGGGTCGAGCGCGGCGAGCAGGTCGTCGGGGGCGGGCATGCGCGGGAAGCTCCTCGGAGCGGATGGCGGGCTCGGACGATCGACACCCTAATCCGAGAATGACCTCAGCCGGGGGCGACAGTCCCAGAGGAGGTCGCCGCCGGGGCTCCTCGGGGCCGGGCTCCGGGCGGGTGCATCGCAAGGCGAAGCGACGCCGTGCCGGGTCGTCCAGCGGGCGCCGGCGCCGCCGGGACGAAGCGGATGTCGAATCCGGGTCAGGCGTGGCGTTTGGCCGCACCCCGCGACCCTGGCGCAGCCAACTCGCTGATTGTACAGTCAGCGAATGGTCACTGAGATCCGGAAGACCCTCCCCGGGTCGGCCTATCACTCCGACGAGGTCTACGCGCTCGACAAGGAGCGGGTGCTGTACCGGAACTGGATCTACGTCGGACGGGCCGAGCGGGTCGCGAAGCCGGGCGCGTGGCTGCGCGTGGAGATCGCCGACGAGAGCGTCCTGGTCGTGCGCGGCAAGGACGAGCGGATCCGCGCCTTCTACAACGTCTGCCGCCACCGCGGCTCCCGGATCTGCGAGGAGGAGCAGGGCGAGGTGCGCACGCACCTGCGCTGCCCGTACCACGCCTGGGGCTACGCCCTCGACGGCACGCTCGTCACGACGCCGATGATCGAGAAGGACGAGATCGACCGGCCGTCGACGTCGCTGTGGCCGGTGCATGTGGAGGTCTGGGAGGGGTTCGTCTTCGTCAACCTCTCGCGCGAGGAGCCGCGGCCCCTGGCCGACCACCTCGCCGACCAGCAGGACGAGCCCCTGGGCCTCGCGCGGTTCGGCCTGGCCGACCTGCGCATCGCGCGCGTCACCGTCAACGAGGTGCAGGCCAACTGGAAGATCGTCATCGAGAACTACAACGAGTGCCTGCACTGCCCGACGATCCACCCCGAGCTCGTCGCCGTCGTGCCGGCGTACCGGAAGGGCGACGTCTTCGAGGACGGCCGCTCCGACGGCGGGGTCTCGCTGGCCGACGGGCGTACGGCGATCGTCGACGACCCGCGCCTGCGGCTCCCGCTGCTGCCGGGGTTCGCCCGGGAGGGCGACCCGGAGTCGTACTACGGCGCCGGCGTCTACCCCACGATGTTCCTCGACGTCGACGGCTCCAGCTGCCTCGCGACCGCGGTGTTCCCGACCGGTCCGCGGAGCTGCCGGCTGGTGACCGAGTACCTCTTCAGCCCCGAGGCGCTCGACGACCCCGACTTCGACCCCTCGCCGGTGGTGGAGTTCAACGAGCGGGTGACCCGGCAGGACAGCGAGGCGTGCGAGCGCGTCCAGCGCGGGGTCACGTCGCGGGTCTTCGACCACGGCGTCTTCCCGGCCAAGGACGCGTGGGTGCACGGCTTCGACCAGCGCTACCTGCGCGACATGGAGTAGTCAGAGGAGCACGACGCGCGCGTCCAGGGCGAGTACGCCGCCCGGGCCGGCCAGCACCGGGTTCAGCTCGAGCTCGGCCAGCTCGGGGTGGGCCGCGGCCAGCCGCGAGACGCGCGCGACCAGCTCTGCCAGCGCGTCGAGGTCCACCGGTGCGCGTCCCCGCGCGCCTCGGAGCAGCGGCGCACCCCGCAACGAGAGCAGCAGCTCCCGGGCCGCGTCGGCCGACACCGGCGCGATCGCACAGGCGGTGTCGCCGAGCGCCTCGGTGAACATGCCGCCGAGGCCGGCCACGACGACCGCGCCGAACTTCGGGTCCCGCACGCCGCCCACGATCAGCTCGACCCCACCGGCGAGGTCCGCCATCTGCTCGACGGAGACGGCCGGCGGCGCGAGCCGCGCCACCAGGTCGTCGTAGGCCGCCGTCGCCGACTCCCGGTCGGCGAGGCCGGCGACCACGCCACCGCCCTCGGACTTGTGCAGCCTCCCCGTCGCCTTGAGGACGACCGGCAGGCCCACCTCGTCGAGGGCCGCAGCGAGGTCCGCGGCGTCGGTGACCGAGACCGCCGCGGGGAAGGCGATCCCGGCCTCGGCGAACAGCCTCCTCGCGGCGTCGTACGACCCGTCGGCGACCGCCGTCGCGAGCGCCGGGAGCGGTCCGGCGAGGCCGTCGGGCATCGAGGAGACGAGGCCGGCGAGGACCGCGCACGCGCGGTCGACGTCGCGGTGCACGGGGATGCCCGCCGCCGCCAGCACCCGGCTCGAGGGGCTGCCGGGGTGGATCGTCTGCACGACGAGCGGCTTCCGCTGCGCCGCCACTGCGTCGGCCAGCTGCCGGGCGGCCGCCACCTCCCGCTCGGCCAGGCCCGACCGGTCCGCGGAGTAGCCGCCGAAGTAGCCGGTCAGCAGCACGCCGTCGACCTGGTCCGAGGCCAGCAGGATCTCGACCCCGCGGGCGTAGCTCGCGACATCCCGCTCGCCGGCACCGGCGAGGTCGACGGGGTTGGTCACCGTCGCCTGGGCCCAGAGCGCGGACTCGAGCTCGGCGGTGAGCGCACCGGTCAGCACCGGGAGCCGGAGCCCGGCCGCAGCCAGCGTGTCCGCCGCGACCGCGCCGTGGCCGCCGCCGTCGGTGAGGACCACCGCCCGCCGGCCGGGCATCCGCCGCGGCTCGCGCAGGGCGACGAGCAGGTCGGCGAGCTGCGTCGGGTGGTCGACCCGGTGGGCACCGACCGCCGCGCACGCGGCGTCGACCACCATCGAGGAGGTCGTCAGCGAGCCGGTGTGCGAGGCCGCGCTGCGCACCGCCGCCTCGGTCCGTCCCGGCGCCAGCAGGACGAGCGGCTTGCCCGCGTCTCGCAGCGCCCGCGCCGCCTCGAGGAAGGCCCGGCCGTCGACCACGTCCTCGGTGTAGACGGCCACCGCCCGGGTGCCGTCGTGGCCGACGCAGGCGTGCAGGAAGTCGACGAGGCCGAGGTCGGCCTGGTTGCCGAGCGAGACGAACCGCGACACCCCCAGGCCGCGGTCGGCCAGCAGGCCGGCCAGGTCGAGCACCAGGTTGCCGCTCTGGCTGAGCACCGCGACGTCGCCGGCAGGCAGTACGGCGTGCGCCAACTGCAGTCCGGTCGTCGTGTCCACGACGCCGAGGCAGTTGGGCCCGACCAGCACCGCGCCGGAGGCGCGGGCGATCGCCAGCGCCTCGGCCTCCAGCCGGGCGCCCTCCGGCCCGGCCTCGGAGAGCCCGGCCGTGATGCCCACGATCGCCCGGGCGCCCGCGGCCACGGCGTCGGCCACCGCGGCCACGAAGCCCGCGGCCGGCACGCACACCACGGCGAGGTCGACGCGCACGCCGTACGCCTCGGCGGCGGCGGTCACGGACGCGTGGGCCGGCTCGCCCAGCACCTGGCCGCCGCGGCGGTTGACCAGCAGCACGGTGCGGTCGCCGCGCGACGCGAGGGCGCGGCCGGCGATGATGTGGCCCCACTTCGCGGCGTCGTCGCTGGCGCCCACGATGGCGACCGCGCGCGGCGCGAAGACCGCCTCGAGCCCACCCTCGGGCCTACCCCCGGGCCCCGGGTCCGGCGGTCCTTGACGCCTCACGCGCCGAACCCTAGCATCGCTGACTGACTAAACAGTCAGACTCTGGTGGAGGCCATGGCAGCCAAGTCGTCGACCCGTCCCAGCCAGCGCGAGCAGGCGGCCGCGGAGGCTCGGACGAGGATCCTCACCGCCGCCGCGGAGTGCATCGTCCGCGACGGCCTGGCCCAGGTCCGGATGGCGGCGATCGCTCGGACGGCGGGGGTCTCGGCCGGCCTGCTGCACTACCACTTCGACACCAAGGAGCTCCTCTTCGGCGAGGTGCTGCGGCACTCCCACGAGGTCTCGACCGAGCTCAACCAGCGCGCCCTGGCCGGCGCCGGCGACGGGCCCGCCGAGCGGCTGTCCTCCTTCCTCGACCGGTGCCTGCCGAGCGACCAGCAGCGCGCGGACGAGTGGCTGCTCTGGCAGGAGCTCGCGCTGCTCTGCATCCGCGACCCGCACCTCGCGAAGGTCGGCGCCGAGCTCTACGAGGACCTCTACGTCACCGTCGCCGACATCGTCCGCGACGGGCTGCGCACCGGGGTCTTCGCGACCGCGCTCGACCCCCGGCTGATCGCCGAGACGGCGGTGGCGCTCACCGACGGGCTCGGCGCCCGCGTGCTCGCGGGCGACCCCGGCCTCGGCATCGACGAGGCGCGCGACACGATCGCCACCACGGTCGGCGTACTCGTCGGCCACGACGGACCGCTCCCGGAGCCGGCGCCGTTCGACGGTGCCGGCGAGGGCGGGCCCGGGGCATGACCCGGCGCGCCGGTCTCGACGTCCCCCGTCCCTCGCGACGAGGGCTCCTGACCGGCGGCCTGGCGCTGGGCGCCTCGCTGACGCTGCCGGGCTGCGCCTACATCCGCGACGACGCACCGGCCGACGCTCCCCTGCCGCCCTCGGCCAAGGCGAAGATCGACGGCGACCTCGTCTACTTCAACTGGGCCGACTACCTCGCGCCGAGCGTGGTCAGGGGCTTCAAGGAGGAGTACGGCGTCGACGTGATCGAGTCCAACTACGACTCGATGGAGGGGATGTACGCCAAGATCGCCGCCGGCAACCAGTACGACATCGTCTTCCCGATCGCCAAGTGGGTGGTGAAGCTCAAGCGCGAGGGCAAGCTCCGCTCGATCGACCCGGCCCGGCTCACGAACGCCGACCAGGTCTTCTACTCCGGCTCGTACTTCACCAACCCCTGGTACGACGAGGGGTCCGAGGTGTCGGTCCCGTTCACCGTCTACAAGACCGGCATCGGCTGGCGCACCGACAAGGTCTTGTCGATGACCGGGAGCTGGAAGGACCTCTGGAACGACGAGGCCCGCGGCCGGATCTTCACCCTCGACGACCAGGACGAGGCGCTGGCGATGGCCGCGCTGCTCCTCGGCTACGACGTCAACACCGCCGAGCCCTCGGAGCTCGGCGACATCAAGGAGCTCCTCATCAGCCAGAAGGAGTACCTCCGGGCGTACTCCTCCGACGACATCAACAACATGCTCGGCGGCGACGCCTGGGTGCACCACATGTGGAGCGGCGACTTCCTCTACCTCCAGCGGGGGCTGGCCGACGACCCGGCCATGTTCGACTTCCAGGCGCCCAGCGAGGGCACGCCGATCAACTCCGACACCTACGCGATCCCGGCCAACGCCGAGCACCCGGGCACCGCGATGGTGTTCATCGACTACCTGCTCCGCCCCGAGAACGCCGTCAAGAACATGAACTACCTGTTCTACCCGTTCCCGGTGAAGGACGCGCTGCCCGCGTTCGCCGAGCTCACCAAGGACGTGCCCGCCTGCCAGATCGAGGTCTCGGACCTGGAGAACGAGAACGTCTTCCGCCTGCTCGACACCGACGAGGTCCAGCGCCGTGCGGCGACGTGGACCGAGGTGAAGGCGAGCTGACGTGGCGGCGACGCAGTCGGCGCGACCGGCCCCGCGATCCGCACAGCGCACCCGGCTGTGGGGCGCCCTGCTCGCGCTGCCGACGGCGTGGATGGTGGCGTTCTTCGTCTCCAGCATGGTCATCGTCGTCCTGCTCTCCTTCGGGCGTACGACGAACGACGGCTTCCCCGTCTTCGCGACGAGCACCGCGAACTACCGGGCGCTCTGGAACGAGGTCTACCTCGAGCTGTTCCTGCGCTCGCTGGCCTACGCGCTCGCGACCGTGGTCGTCTCGCTGCTGGTCGCCTACCCGGTCGCCTACGCGATCGCGCTGCACGGCGGCCGCTACAAGAACGCGATCATCGCCGCGATCGTGGTGCCGTTCTTCGCCAGCTACCTGATCCGCATGTACGCCTGGAAGGCGCTGCTCTCCGACGACGGCCTGGTCAACAGCGGCCTGCGCGAGGTCGGCCTGGACGGGGTCACCTTCCTCAACACGCCGTACGCCGTGGTCGGGGGTCTGGTCTACGGCTTCGTGGTGTTCATGATCCTGCCGGTCTACGCGTCGCTCGAGCGCCTCGACGTCTCGCTGATCGAGGCCGGCAAGGACCTCTACCACGGGCCGGTGCGCACGTTCCTCTTCGTCACGCTGCCCGCCACGCGCGCCGGCCTCTACGGCGGGATCCTGCTGGTCTTCCTGCCCACGCTCGGCGACTTCGTCAGCGCCCAGCTGCTCGGCGGCGCCAACACCTACATGATGGGCAACCTGGTCCAGCAGCAGTTCGTGGAGGGCCAGAACTGGCCGCTCGGCTCGGCCCTGACCGTCGGCATGATGGTCGCGCTCACCGTCTTGATGGTCACCTACCTCCGCGCCACGTCGACCAGGGCGCGAGACCTCTGATGGCCCGGGCCCGCAGGCTCGAGAGCAAGCCCCGGTTCGCGGTGGCGCTCACGGTCGTGTTCTTCGGCTGGCTCTACCTGCCGATCCTGGCCGTCGCGCTGTTCAGCCTCAACGACAGGAAGTCGCTGTCGTCGTTCTCCGGCTTCAGCCTCCGGTGGTACGACGCCCTCGTCCACGACGGCGCGCTGCTGGACTCGCTCGTGGCCAGCCTCAGGATCGCCGCCCTCGCGACGCTCGGGTCGCTCGTGCTCGGCACCATGCTCGCGCTGGGCCTCGAGCGGGTGCGGTCGCGCCGCGGCCGCGTGATCGGCGCGGTGACGCTGCTCCCGCTGGTGACCCCCGAGATCGTCACCGGCGTGGCCGCGCTGCTGCTCTTCACCGGCATCGGGCTCAAGCTCTCGATGACGACGGTGATCCTCGCGGAGATCACGTTCTCGATCGCCTACGTCACCGTGATCGTCCGCGGCCGGCTCGCCGGCATCGCGCTGGAGGTCGAGGAGGCCGCGCGCGACCTGGGCTGCACGCCGTTCCAGGCGCTGCGGCTGGTGACGATCCCGATGCTGCTGCCGGCCCTGCTCGGCGCGGGCCTGCTGGTCTTCGCGCTGGTCTTCGACGACTTCGTGCTCGCGTTCTTCACCACCGGCGTCGACCCGCAGCCGCTGCCGGTGCGCGTCTACTCCTCGATCCGCTTCGGGGTCTCCCCCGCCATCAACGCGATCGGCACGCTGATGCTGATCGTCTCCGCCCTGCTCATCGTGGCCGCGCTGGTGCTCCCGCGCCTGTTCGGCCGCGAGCCGTCGAGCCTCGACCTGATCACCGGGGAGCGCACATGACCGGCCAGCCCAGCGTCTCTCCCAGCGTCTCTCCCAGCGTCCCGCCCAGCGTGTCGCTGCGCGGCCTGACCAAGGTCTTCGGCGGCTCCACCGTCGTGGACCGCCTCGACCTCGACATCGCGAGCGGCGAGTTCTTCTCGCTGCTCGGCCCGTCGGGCTGCGGCAAGACCACGACGCTGCGGATGATCGCCGGCTTCAGCGACCCGACCGCGGGCACGATCCTCGTCGGCGGCGAGGACGTCACCAGCACTCCCCCGCAGCGGCGCGACGTGAACACCGTCTTCCAGAGCTACGCCCTCTTCGAGCACCTCGACGTGCGCCGCAACGTGGGATTCGGCCTGCGCCGCAAGGGGATCGACCGATCCGACATCGACCGGCGCGTCGGCCGCATGCTCGAGCTGGTCGAGCTCGGCGACCGCGCCAGGTCGCGGCCCAGCCAGCTCTCCGGCGGGCAGCGGCAGCGCGTCGCGCTCGCCCGGGCGCTGATCAACGAGCCCAAGGTGCTGCTGCTCGACGAGCCGCTGGCCGCGCTCGACCTCAAGCTCCGGCACGCGATGCAGGCCGAGCTCAAGGCGATCCAGCGCGAGGTCGGCATCACCTTCCTCTTCGTCACCCACGACCAGGACGAGGCGCTCAGCATGAGCGACCGGGTCGCGATCATGAACCGGGGCGTCGTCGAGCAGTGCGGCACACCGGAGGACGTCTACGAGCGGCCGACCTCGGTCTTCGCCGCCGGCTTCATCGGCACCAGCAACCTGATGAGCGGCACCTGGTCGAGCGGCTGCGTCGCCGTCTCGCCCGACGTCCGGATCCCCGCGCCCGGGCACCGGGGCTCGGCCGAGGGCGACGCCGTCAGCATCACGGTCCGCCCGGAGAAGATCTGGATCGCCGAGCTCACGCCGCAGATGTACCGCGTGTCCGGCACCATCCTCGCCACCAGCTACCACGGTGCCACGACGCAGTACGTCGTCGCGCTCGCCACCGGCCTCACCGTCACCGTGCTCGAGCAGAACCTCCCCCGGATGCGGGCCGAGGATCGCTGGAGCCCCGGCGACCGGGTCGAGCTGGGCTGGCTCCCCGAGCACACGGTCGTGCTGAGGTGACGACCGACGTCGTCGTGGTCGGCGCCGGCCTGGCCGGCCTGGCTGCCGCCCGCGACCTCGAGGCCGGCGGCGCGCGGGTCACCGTGCTCGAGGCGCGGGATCGGGTGGGCGGCCGGGTCGAGCAGGTCGAGCTCGCGGACGGCCGCCGGGTCCAGCTCGGCGGCGAGGTGGTCGGGAGCGCGCACACCGGCTACCTCGGGCTGGTCGAGGAGCTGGGGCTGACGCTGACGGCGTCGTACGTCGCCGAGCCCGGCGAGATCACCCGCCAGGTCCCCGGCTCCGTCGCCGTCGGCGAGTGGCCGTCGTGGTGCACCGGCGCCGACCGGGCGTCGTACGACGACGTGGAGGCCGCCCTCGCGAAGGTGCTCGCGTCCGTCGACCCCGGCGACCCCTGGTCGTGCCCCGACCTCTCCCGGCTGGACCGGCTCAGCGTCGGCGACTGGCTGCGCGAGGTCGGCGCGACGCCGAACGTGCTGCGGCTCTGGGAGCTCGTGCACCTGAGCCTCTCCGACGGCTCGATCGAGCGGCAGAGCCTGTTCGCCTACGCCCGCAAGATCGTCGTGGGCGGGACCGCCGGCAGCTACGACGTCGAGCAGTGGGAGAACCTGCGCGTCGCCGAGGGCTCGGCCACCGTGGCGCTGCGGATGGCCGACGGGCTGCGCGACGTGCGGCTGTCGACGCCGGTGCGCGGCATCCGGATCGGCCGGCGCAGCGAGGTGACCACGACCGCGGGCGAGACGCTGCACGCCGACGCGGTCGTCCTCGCCGTGCCGTCCGGACCCGCGCGCGACATCGACATCCGGGGCGTCAGCGACGAGCGGCTCGCCTCGCTGCGGCGACAGCGGCACGCCTGGGCGGCGAAGTTCGTGGCGGCGTACGACGAGCCGTTCTGGCGCGCCCGCGGCCAGAACGGCCTCTCGGAGAGCGAGGGCGTGCTCGGCTCGACCTGGCCGCAGCAGCGCGGCGTGCTGTCGGCGCTGGTGCCGCCGGAGCGGTACGCCGCCTTCGCGTCCACCGACCCCGACACCCGGACCCGCGAGGCGCTGAGCCAGATCGCCGAGCTGTACGGGCCGGAGGCGGCCTCGCCGCTGCGGACCTGGACCCGGCTGTGGGGCAGCGACCCGTGGACGCAGGGCTACGTCACCAACTGGCGGCCCGGCGACGTGGAGGCGGTCGGGCGCCTGCACGGCACCCACGAGCCGCCGTTCTACGTCTGCGGCTCCGACCAGTGGGTCGCGGGCTACATGGAGGGCGCCGTGCGCACCGGACGAGGCGCCGCGGCCGCCGCACTGGCCAACTCGGGGGCGGGAGGAGACCGATGGACTTCGCCCTGACCGACGAGCAGCGCGGCATCGTGGAGGTGACGCGCGCGTTCGTCGAGCGGGAGCTCTACCCCCACGAGGAGGAGGTGGAGCGCACCGGCGTGCTGCGGGCCGAGCTCGTCGCGCAGATCCGCGAGAAGGCGCTGGCGGCCGGGCTCTACGCCGCCAACATGCCCGAGGAGGTCGGCGGCGCGGGCCTCGACACGGTGACGTGGGTGCTGTTCGAGAAGGAGCTCGGCAAGGCCGGCTACGCGCTGCACAGCAGCGGCGTCGGCCGGCCCTCGAACATCCTGCTCGCCGGCACCGAGGCCCAGCGCGAGCGCTACCTCTACCCCTGCGTGCGCGGCGAGAAGACCGACTGCCTGGCGATGACCGAGCCCGGCGCCGGCTCCGACCTGCGCGGCATGCGCACCCGGGCCACCCGCGACGGGGACGGCTGGCGGATCCGCGGGACCAAGCACTTCATCAGCCACGCCGCCGAGGCCGACTTCGTGATCCTGGTGGCGGTGACGGGCTCGGACGACGCGGAGCGGCCGGCCATGTCGGCGTTCCTCGTCGACCTGGACACCCCCGGTCTGTCGGTGCACGACGGCTACCGCAACGTCTCGCACCGCGGCTACACCAACGCGATCCTCGACTTCGACGACGTGCGCGTCGACGGCGACGCGCTGCTCGGCGAGGAGGGCCGGGGCTTCGAGCTGGCCGGCACCTGGCTGGGGTCGACCCGGCTCCAGGTCGCGGCGACCTGCCTGGGCCGCGCCGAGCGCGCGCTCGACCTCTCCGTCAGGCACGCCGCCAGCCGCGAGCAGTTCGGCCAGCCGATCGGCCGCTTCCAGGGCGTCGGCTTCAAGCTCGCCGACATGGCGAGCGAGCTGCGGGCCGCCGAGCTGATGACCCTGTACGCCGCGTGGAAGCACGACCAGGGCACGGCCACCGACGCCGACATCGCGATGGCCAAGCTCAGGGCCAGCGAGATGCTCGCGATGGTCGCCGACGAGGCGATCCAGATCCACGGCGGCATGGGCCTGATGGACGAGCTGCCGCTGGAGCGGATCTGGCGCGACGCCCGCATCGAGCGGATCTGGGACGGCACGTCGGAGATCCAGCGGCACATCATCAGCCGGTCGCTGCTGCGGCCCTGGGGAGCCTGACATGAGCGACGTACTCACCACCCGCGTCGAGGACGGCGTCCTCGAGGTCACCCTCGACCGGCCGCCCGCCAACGCGATCGACCTCGGGACCAGCCAGGAGATGGGCAGGGTCTTCGCGTCCTTCCGCGACGACCCCGAACTCCGGGTGGCGATCGTGCGCACCGCGGGCGACCGGTTCTTCTCCGCCGGCTTCGACCTCAAGGCCGCCGCCGACGGCGCCGCCGTCCAGGGCGAGTACGGCGTCGGCGGGTTCGCCGGGCTCCAGGAACTGCCCGACCTCAACAAGCCGGTGATCGCGGCCGTGCACGGCATGGCGGTCGGCGGCGGCTTCGAGCTGGCGCTCTCCTGCGACCTGATCTACGCCTCCGCGGCGACCCGCTTCGGCCTGCCGGAGATCAACGCCGGCACGCTCGCGGACGCCGCGACCATCAAGCTGCCCAGGCGGATGCCCTACCACGTCGCGATGGAGCTGCTCCTGACCGGGCGCTGGATGCCGGCCGAGGAGGCCGCGCGCTGGGGCGTGGTCAACGAGGTGCTGCCCGACGAGGAGGCCGTCCTCGCCCGCGCGTGGGAGACCGCGCGGCTGCTGGCCTCCGGCCCCCCGCTGGTCTTCGCCGCGATCAAGGAGACGGCACGCATCGCGGAGTCGCTGCGGTTCCAGGAGGCGATGGACCTGGTGACGACCGGCAGCCTCCCGACCGTCGCGACGCTCTACTCCTCGGAGGACGAGCAGGAGGGCTTCCGGGCCTTCGCCGAGAAACGCCCCCCGGTCTGGAAGGGCCGCTGAGCAGACGAACACGAAGGAGTTCCCGCAGTGAATCGCAAGGTCATGATCACCTGCGCCCTGACCGGGGCCGGCGACACCGTCGGCCGCTCCGAGCATGTGCCGGTGACCCCCGAGCAGATCGCCGAGTCCGGCATCGCCGCGGCCCGTGCCGGGGCGACGATCATCCACATCCACGTCCGCGATCCCGAGACCGGCACGGGCTCGCGCGACGTCGCGCTCTACCGCGAGGTCGTCGAGCGCGTGCGGGCCTCCGACGTCGACGTCATCATCAACACCACCGCCGGCATGGGCGGCGACCTGGTGCTCGACCCGCGCGACCCGACGACGTTCCTCGAGGGCACCGACCTGGTGAGCGGCGTCGACCGGCTCCCCCACGTCGAGGAGCTGCTGCCGGACATCTGCACGCTCGACTGCGGCAGCCTCAACTTCGGCGAGGGCAGCCTGGTCTACGTCAGCACCCCGGACATGCTCCGCGAGGGCGCGAAGAGGATCCAGGAGCTCGGCGTCCGCTGCGAGATGGAGATCTTCGACACCGGCCACCTGTGGTTCGCGAGAACGCTCGTCGAGGAGGGCCTGATCGACGAGCCCGCGATGTACCAGCTCTGCATGGGCATCCCGTACGGCGCCCCCGCCGACCCGCTCACGCTGGCGGCGATGGTCGCGCAGCTGCCCGAGGACGCCGTGTGGGCGTCGTTCGCCCTCGGCCCGATGCAGATGCCGTGGGTCGCCCAGTCGGTCCTGCTCGGCGGCCACGTGCGCGTCGGCCTGGAGGACAACCTCTACCTGAGCAAGGGCGTGAAGGCGACCAACGCGCAGCTGGTCGAGCGGGCGCGGACGATCGTCGAGAGCATGGGCGCCTCCGTGGCGACCCCCGACGAGGGCCGCGAGATCCTCGCGCTTCGGAGCCGTTGATGGGGGCCCAGGCGACCCGGCCGGCACCGGAGGACGTCCGCACCGTCGCCTGCGTCGGCGCCGGCGTCATCGGCGGCGGCTGGGTCGCCTACTTCCTGGCGCGCGGCTACCGCGTCGTCGCCTGGGACCCGGCCGCGGACGCGGCGGCGCGGCTGCGCCACCTGGTCGCCGCGGCCTGGCCGGCGCTGACCGAGCTCGGGCTCGCCGAGGGCGCGAGCATCGACCGCCTGACCGTCGAGCGCGACCTCGCGGCCGCCTGCGCGCGGGCCGACTTCGTCCAGGAGAGCGCGCCGGAGGACCTCGACCTCAAGCGCGCGCTGCTCGCCGACATCGACGCCGTGACGCCCGAGGGGGTGGTGATCGCCTCGTCCACCTCGGGCTACGGGATGAGCGAGATGCAGGGCAGGTGCGCCCATCCCGAGCGCACCGTCGTGGGGCATCCGTTCAACCCGCCGTACCTGATCCCGCTGGTGGAGGTCGTCGGCGGCACCGCCACCGACCCCGACGCGGTCGCGTGGGCCGCGGACTTCTACCGGTACGCCGGCAAGTCGGTCATCACGATGGACCGCGAGGTCCCCGGCTTCATCGCGAACCGGCTGCAGGAGGCGCTCTGGCGCGAGGCGCTGCACATGGTGGACGCGGGCGAGGCGACCGTCGAGCAGATCGACCTGTCCATCACCGCCGGCCCCGGCCTGCGGTGGCCGATCCACGGGCCGATGCTGACCTTCCACCTCGCGGGCGGGCAGGGCGGCATGGCGCACATGCTCGACCACTTCGGACCCTCGCTGCAGTCGCCGTGGACCCGGCTGGTCGCCGCCGAGCTCACGCCCGAGCTGCGCGACGCCGTGGTCGACGGCTGCGACCGGGAGGCCGGCGGGCGCAGCATCGACGACCTCGTGGCCGAGCGCGACCGCGGCGTGATCGCGATCCTGCGCGCGCTGGGACGCGCATGACCGTCATCTGGCGCGAGCCCGTCCAGGACGCGTGGATCGACTACAACGGCCACCTCTCCGAGCCCTACTACGTGCTGGTCCTCGGCCACGCGACCGACGCCGTCATGGACGAGGTCGGGCTCGGGCCGGCGTACCGCGAGGCCCACGACGCGTCGCTCTACACGGTCGAGGCGCACCTCCGCTACCTCGACGAGGTCTCCGCCGGCAGCGACCTGGAGGTGCGCTCGTCGGTCATCGGCGCCACCGGCAAGCTGCTGTGGATCTGGCACGAGATGTACGCCGGCGGGCGGCTGCGCGCCACCGAGGAGGTCCTCGGCGTGCACGTCGTCGGGCACACCTCAGCGCCGTTCCCCGACGACGTCGCCGCCCGCGCCCGGGCCGCGTGCGTCCCGCCACCGGAGCACGCGAGCGGCCGGATCCGGCCGCTCCGTACCTAAGCACTGATCAACTCAAGGGCGGCGCCAGACGCCGCCCAGGCACGCACGCTGGCATCCACCCGCATTGATCAGCACTTCCCTGACTCGGCTGGCGGTTGGGTACTCGGGCTCATGGCGAGGGGCCCGCGCCGCTGACAGTGGTCGGGGGCTGGAAGCGCTACGTCGACCCCGACCACTGCCCCGACTGCTCCGCGACGCTCACGCGCCCCCTCTCCGTGTGCGCCGGCTGCGGCCTCCCGGCGACCGGCGTCGACGCCGCGGCCCTGTACGAGAGTCGCTGCGATCCAGGCGAGCATGACCTGCTGGTACTCGGTGAGGTCCTCGTGGTTCTTCCACAACGAGTAGCGGGCGCCCTTACGGCCCTTGGCCCTGATCCGCTCCATCCCCGGGGCCTGTCCCCGGGATCAACGAGTCGGCCGGCAAGGTCAAGTCCACCAGGACCGCAGCCCGCGCCCATCCGCATGACGCCCGTGCGCGTCAGGCGTTCCAGCGGAGGACGACCGGCGCCTCGCGCTCCCAGCCGAGCCGCGAGACGGTGGCGGTGTCGAGCCGCAGGTGCCGGCCCTCGGCGACGTCGAGGCCGAGCCAGCGGGCGGCGAGGGCGCGGAGCGCGTGCGCATGGCCGAAGACGAGCGTCGACCCGTCGACACTCCGTGCCCGCGCGACGACCCGGTCCATCCGGGCGGCGACGGAGGCGGCCGACTCGCCGCCCGGCGTCGGGTGCGTCCACACCGACCAGCCGGGGTCAGTCTCGCGGATCGAGGCGGTGGTGCGGCCCTCGTAGTCGCCGTAGTCCCACTCGACCAGGTCGTCGTCGACCTCCGCCGACGCGAACCCCGCCAGCACGGCGGTACGGCGGGCGCGCAGCCGCGGCGACGTCAGCACCCGGGCGAAGGCCACGTCGGCGAGCCGCGGCACCAGCGAGCGCGCGACCTCCTCGCCGGACGGCAGCAGCGGCAGGTCGGTCGTCGACGTGTGCCGGCCGGCCTCGCTCCACTCCGTGGCGCCGTGCCGGACCAGCCAGAGCTCGTCGCCGGGTCCGCTCATAGCCCTATTGAACCGGTCGCCACCGCAGGCAGGCCGCACATCTGCCACCATGCCGCCCATGGACATCACCCGGTCGCCCTGGCGCATGGCACGCCGGGCGGTCGCGGCGGGCTTCCTCACCCAGGGGCTGATCCTGCTCAGCCTGACCACGCGGCTGCCCGAGTTCCAGGACCGCTGGGACATCTCGAACGTCGATCTCTCACTGATCCTCCTGATGATGATCCTGCTGGCCGGCGCGGGCTCGGTCGTCGCCGAGGCGCTCGCGAAGCGACGCGACAGCGCGCTGCTGCTGCGCGTCGGCCTGCTCGTGGTGGCGATCGGCGTCGCCGTCCTCTGCGCGGCCCCGGCGTCGGTGTTCTTCGTCGGCGGCGTCGCCGTCTACGGCGTGGGTCTCGGCATCGTGGACGCCTCGACGAACATGCAGGCGGTCGCGCTCGAGCACCGCTACGAGCGCCCGATCCTGCCGTCCTTCCACGGCGCCTGGACCCTCGGCGGCGTGGTCGGCGCCGCGGTCACCCTGGCGACGTCCGACCTGCCGCTCGAGGCCGTCGCCGCGATCGCGACGATCCCGCTGGCCGTCGCCTTCGGCCCGTTCCTCCCCCGCGACCACGGCCCGACCGAGCTGCCCGAGGCGCTCGCGGTGCCGTGGCGGCCGATCCTGCTGGTCGGCGTCGCGATGGTGCTCTTCTACATGGTCGACACCGCCGTACAGACCTGGGGGCCGCTCTTCCTCGACCACACCTTCGGCACCTCCGAGCGGTACGTCGCCCTCTCGGCGCTGTGCTACCTGCTCGCCTCCGGCCTGGTGCGCCTGGCCGGCGACGGGCTCGTGGCGCGCTTCGGTCCTGTCGTCGTGCTGCGCATCGGCGCGGTGATCGGTGCCGGCGCCCTCGCGATCGTGGTCTTCGCGCCCACCTGGCAGGCCGCCGTCCTCGGCTTCGCGGTGCTCGGCGCCGGCGTCGCCGTGGTCGCCCCGCTGAGCTTCTCGGCCGCGGCGCGGATCGCGGGAGGACCCACGACGGCGGAGGAGCTGACGCCGGCCCAGCGGCAGGCGAGGGTGGACGCGGTGATCGCCCGCTTCAACCAGTTCAACTACGTCGGCGCGCTGCTCGGCTCGGTGCTCACCGGCCTGGTCGGGTCGGACTCGCTGCGGATCGGGTTCGCCGTCCCGATGGTCCTGGTGCTCGGCATCCTCCCGCTGGCGCCGGCGTTCGCGCCGCGGGTCGCCGCGTCACTCCGACGCGGCTGACGCACCCGGCTGCGGGACGGGGCGGCCGGGCTGCTCGCCGCCGCGAGCGTCGAGGTAGCTGTCCTTCGGCACCATCACCTTGCGCCGGAAGACGCAGACCACCTTGCCGTCCTGGTTGTAGCCGATGGTCTCGACGTGCACCACGCCGCGGTCGTCCTTCGACGTCGACTCCCACTTGTCGAGCACGGTGGTCTCGCCGTAGAGCGTGTCGCCGTGGAAGGTCGGCGCCACGTGGCGCAGCGACTCGATCTCCAGGTTCGCGATCGCCTTGCCCGAGATGTCCGGGACGCTCATGCCGAGCAGGATCGAGTAGACGTAGTTGCCCACCACGACGTTCTTGCCGAACTGGGTGGTCTCCTCCGCGTAGTGCGCGTCCAGGTGCAGCGGGTGGTGGTTCATCGTGAGCAGGCAGAACAGGTGGTCGTCGTACTCGGTCACGGTCTTGCCGGGCCAGTGCTTGTACGTCGCGCCGACCTCGAACTCCTCGTAGCTGCGTCCGAACTGCATGCGCCCACTCTGCCCGGCCGCACGCGCGTGCGCACCGTGGCTCATGTCACGCGGCGGGTCACGATCCTCCGCCGCCGGCCTTGCGGCGATGCACCTTGGGGGCCGCGCCGCCGGCGACCTCGGAGCCGTGCGCCTTCTCGCGCACCGGGCCGTCCTGACGGACGCCCTTCTCGTCGCTGTTCTTCCGGTCCAGCGCCTCTCGCATCTTGGCCTTGAGGTCGTCGTTGGCGTGCGAGTCGGTCATGGTTCCTCCTGGGAAGCTCCGGACTGTCCTCCCACCTTGTCACGGCTCCGGTCGGCCCGGCCACCCGATTGCGGCTACCTACACTGGGCGCCGTGGCAGAGCGGACCTCGGACTCGGTGTGGGTCACCCTGCCGATCGTGCTGCTGCTCGTCGTGGTGATCGCGGCGGTCGTGAGGCTCGCGCGCGACGACAACGCACAGGACGCGGCGCCCGGCGTGCCGACCGCCTCGGCCCCGCTCTCCTCGGCCACGCCGGCTGACCGCGGCACGCCCGACACCGCCGGCAGTACGCCGCCGAGCGCGACGTCCACGGTGTGTGTGGACAGCTCCGAGAGGTCCCAGCTCACCGTGATCACCTTCAACATCCACTCGGCTCGGGCCGCGGACGACAGCGTTCAGCTGGCGACCATCGCGCGGGAGATCGCCCGCTGGCGCGCGGACGTGGTGCTGCTCCAAGAGGTGGACCGCGGTCGCGCGTGGACCGGGCGGGTCGACATGCCGGCGACGCTGGCGGAGGCGCTCGGGACCAGCTGGGCCTTCGGTGCGAACGTGCGCCGGTCGGCGACCAACGAGTACGGCACCGCGATCCTGTCCCGCTTCCCGATCACCGACTCCCGCAACATCGCGCTCCCGGCGCCGCCGGGCACCCAGCAGCGCGGCCTGCTGGCCACGACCCTCGACGTCGGCGGGACCGAGGTCGGCGTCTACAACACCCACCTCGAGAACACCTCGCGGGTGGCCCGGCTCCAGCAGATGCGCGCGATCACACGGGTGCTGGCCGGCGACCCGCGGCCGATGATCCTCGGCGGCGACCTCAACTCGCGGCCGGGCTCGCCCGTGACGACGCTGGCGGGCCGCTACCTCGCCGACACCTGGCCCGCCGTCGGCACCGGCCCGGGCTACACCATCTCGGCCCGCAACCCGCGCAACCGCATCGACTACCTCTGGTACGCCGACGGCCGCGACGCCGGGCTCCGGCCGGTCGACGCCGTGGTGCTGCGCTCCGCCGTGTCCGACCACTGGGCGGTGCGCGCGGGCTACCGCCTGGTCAGCGGCTCCGGCGAGATCTGCGTGCCGCTCCTGGGCGGCGACGACCTCCCGTAGCCGGCCCGCCCTCCGCCTCCTTGCGGAGCTTGCGGCGGGCCTCCTTGGCGCCGACGCGCCGCGCGGCGTCGGCCGAGGACTGGGCGATGGCCTCCGCGTCGGCGTACAGCTCGACGTAGGCCGCCCGCAGCTCGTCGAGCCGCACCTGCGCGGCCTCGTCGAAGCCGCCGCTCCCGGCGAGCACGACCAGCTGGCTCCAGGTCTCCTCGGCGAGGTCGCGCACCCGGTCGGGGCACTCGATCTCGTCCCAGCCGGTGCGGACCCGGCGCAGATCGGGGTCGACGAAGCCGTCGACCTCCGCCGCGGCCTCGGCCGAGACCTCGCGGCCGGCGACCAGGTCGAGCTCGGGCGCGACCCGGGCGACGACGGCTCGCCAGTCGGCCAGCAGGTCGTTGTAGGGCACGAAGCTGCGGCGGCCGTCGCGGGTCGTCGCCTCGGTGAACAGCGCGACGTTGAGCCAGCTGCCGACGCGGGTCGTCTGCACATGGCGCACGGTCTCCCCGGACGCCACGCCGCCGTAGTACTTGTCCTTGGAACCCACCACCTCGGCCGGGTGGCGCAGCATGGTGAGGAAGGAGATGCCCGCTCCGTTGTCCGCGGCCGCCTGCCGCCACATCGGCAGGAACCAGCTGTTGCGCGGGTCCTTGACCAGCAGCTCGTCGGCGCCCGCGAGGTGCTCCCCGATCCACGCGCCCACCTCCGCGCGCACCGGCCCGCGACCGGCCATGGCCGCCGTCGCGTCGAACCCGGCCGGCCGGGCGTCGGTCAGCGCGACCGCCGCCTTGCGCAGCAGCCCGGTCTGGAGGTCGACCGCCCACTGCGGCTCGAAGAAGCCGCGCGGGTTGGTCCGGTTGCCCGGCACCTCGGGCGGCGGGATCCGCAGACCGACCGACTTCAGCACCCCGGCGATCGTGCTGGTGCCGCTGCGGCCCGAGCCCGCGACGACCACGACCCGCTGGTCGGCCATGCGGCCACCCACCTCTCCGATTTCAGGCGTAGCGGGCGACGGTTCGAGCCGCCACCCGGACGACTACTGTAGAGGCGCCGACGAGTGCGGAAGGAGCCCCCATGGCCCAGCGGGTCGACCTGCACGTCGGGACCCCCAAGTCGGGCACCACCTTCCTCCAGTCGACGCTGTGGGCCAACCGCGAGCGGCTGCTCGAGCGCGGGGTGCTCTACCCGGGCAAGCGGGCCTTCGACCAGAACCGCGCGTCGATGCAGGTGCGCTCCGGCGCCCACCTCGACGTGGGCCGCGACGCCCCGGTGTGGCGCAGCTTCTGCGGTCAGGCAGCCGAGTACGACGGCCAGGTGGTGCTCAGCAACGAGTGGTGGCTGGCGGCCACCCGGCGCCAGGCCGAGGCGGCCGTCGAGCAGATCGGCGGGTCCGGCAGTGGCATCGTGCACGTCGTCATCACCACGCGCAGCCCGGTGCTCGCCGTACCGGCGGCCTGGCAGGAGTCCCTCAAGGTCGGTCGCGGCACCAGCCTCCCCGACTTCGTCGCGGCGCTCGACGGCGCCGGCAAGTGGACCTGGGAGGTGCTCGACCCGGCCGTAGTCGCCCGGCGCTGGGCCGGCATCGTCGGGCCCGAGCGGGTCCACGTCGTCACCACGCCGCCGGCCGGCGGCGCGCCCGACCTGCTGTGGCGGCGCTTCGCCGAGACCGCCGGCTTCTCCCCCGAGGGGCTGGAGCTGCCCAGCCCGGCGAACGAGTCGCTGAGCGTCCAGGGCGCCCGCCTGCTCCAGGAGTACGGCCCCGCGCTGCTCGCGGAGATCGTGCGCGCCGACGCCTCGGGCAACGGCGCGGCCCGCTGGCTGCGGAACACACTCGTGCGGCAGGTGCTCGTCGGCGTGGCGGGCGAGCCGATCGGCGTCGGGCCGGAGCTCCGCGACCGGCTGCTCGAGCGGGGCGCGGAGTCCGCGCGGCGGCTGCGCGAGCTCGGCGTGCGGGTGACCGGCGACCTCGACGACATCACGACCGGCGAGGACCGGCCCGGCGCCCGGCACCCCGACTCGGTCACCGACGCCGAGGTCGTCGCCGCCGGCCGCGCCCTCGCCGTCGGCCAGCTCCGGCTCCGGATGCTCGCCGGAGGCGCCCGGTGAGGCGGCACTGGACCTTCCTGGTGCCCTCGGCGTACGCCGCCGGCGGCATCGCCCGCACCACCTCGATCACCGCGAACACCCTCGTCGCGCGCGGCCACGAGGTCACCGTGATCACGCTGTCCCGGTCGTCGAAGGAGCCGGCGTTCGCGTTCGACCCGCGGGTCGAGCTGGTGCCGCTGCACGACCGCTACGACCCCGCCGACCCCGGCCGGCCGCGGCCGCAGCCGCGCAACGACCCCACCGCGAAGCGCGCAGTGCGCCGCCTCGACGCGAAGCCGTCCCGGCTGGTCGACGAGGGCGGCGCCCGGAAGACCTTCACGGCCTACGTCGACCAGCGGCTGGAGGAAGAGCTCTCGGCCCTCCCGGCCGGCGTGGTCGTCTCGACCCGCCCGGAGTTCGGCGTCGCCGCGACGCTGTGGACCCACCCGGACTCGATCCTGGTCCACCAGGAGCACCTGTCCTTCCTCCCACGACCCGAGGAGCTGCGGGCCGCGCTGCGCCGGGCCGCGACCGGCGGCGGGCGCCGACTCGACGCGCTGCTGACGCTGACGCAGGCCGACCTCGAGCGCTGGCGGGAGTACGTCGGCGACCCGTCGGTGCGGATGGACGCGATCCCGAACCCGACGCCGTTCGCCGTCGGCGAGCCCGCGCCCCTCACCGACCCGGTCGTGATCGCCGCCGGGCGGCTGAGCACGCAGAAGGGCTTCGAGCGCCTGGTCGAGGCCTGGATCCCGCTCGCGACGTCCCACCCGGACTGGCAGCTGCGCATCTACGGCGACGGCCCGCGGCACGCCGCGCTCGCCGCGGCGGTCGCGGCGGCCGGCGTCGGCGACCGGATCCTGCTGGCCGGCGTCACCCGCGACTTCGAGCGGGAGCTCGCGAACGCCTCTGTCTACGCGATGTCCTCGCGCTACGAGGGGCTGCCGATGGTGCTCCTCGAGGCGCTCAGCAAGGGCGTCCCGCCGGTCTCCTTCGACTGCCCCGAGGGCCCGCGCCAGCTGATCGAGAGCGGGACCAACGGCCTGCTCGTCCCCCAAGGCGACATCGGCGGCCTCACCGACGCCCTGCGCGCCCTGATGGACGACCCGGACCGCCGCCGCAAGCTCGGCGCCGCCGGCCTCGAGACCGCAAGCGCCTTCGAGCCGGACGCGATCGTGGACCGCTGGGTCGCGCTGGTCGAGGAGATCGACGCCGGGCGCGGCTAGCTTCGCTAGGCCTTCTTGCCCGGCCGGTCGCGCAGCACCATCGGCGCCATCACCTCGAGCGCCCGATCCAGGAGGGCCGCGTCGGAGACCTCGTCGGGCGAGACGCCGTCGGGGCGGTACGCCGGCGACAGCTCGTCGAGCGACCCGATCACCGGGTAGCCCTCCTCGCGCACGGCGTCGAGCATCTCCGCGGCGATCTCGGCGATCCGCGACCGGTAGCGCTCGGGGACCGTGATCGGGCCGCCGGCCCGGCGCTGCACGAGCTCGCGCTGGGCGAGCCGCCGTTTGACCTGCCGGGCGTAGACCGGCCACGGCACGTCCTCGGGCAGCGCGGCGACGACCCGACGCAGCAGCTCGGTCTCGACCGCGCCGAGCGACGGGTTGCGGGCGTCCTCGGGAAGGCCGTAGGCGATGTCCGGCAGTCCCGCGGCCTCGCGGAACCGCTGCCACAGCACGGCCGGGTCGGCGCCCGGCGCGGGCACGGTCACGAACTGCACGCTCTCCCGGCCGATCTGCCTGCCCCAGCGCCGGGCGATCGTGACCAGGTTCTGCCCGCGCCAGAAGCCCTTGGCCGAGCCGGGGCCCTTCCAGTCGGCGAGCGCGGCGTCGAGGAACTCGGCGTACGGCTCCGTGTCGCCGTTCTTCACGCCCTCCTGCCACGCGGCGGGCAGCTGCCGGCCGAGGTCGCGGCAGGTGACGATCGCGCGCAGCGGCCGGCCAGGGAACGACGCCACGGCCCGCTTGACCGCCGGCATCGTCGAGCCGCCGAGGATCTCGTGCGAGATCAGCACCGGTCCGCCGTGCCGGCCGGCCTCGGCGACAAGCCGCTCCCAGGCGCCCTGGGACGCCTCGTACCTGTGCCCGCGGAAGCCGCCGTCGCGCAGGCCCAGCACCTCGATGAAGTGGCTCGGGTTCGAGCCCGGGTAGAGGTAGCCGGCCCCGCGCAGCTCCCGCCGGTTGCGGGCCAGGATCCCCTGCAGCGACGTGGTGCCGCTCTTCGGGGTGCCCAGATGGAAGGTCAGCGGCTCGCTCATCGCCGCCACCAGCGGCGGGGCCGGGCGAGCTCGGCGACCCGCGCCTCGAGCTCGGCGTTCGCGGCCGTCAGCTCCGCGATCTGCCGCCGGTCGTCGCGGACCCGCAGCAGCATCGCGGCCAACACGTCGGGCAGGCCGGCCAGCTGGTCCTCGGCAGAGACGTCGTCGGGGTGCGGCGTCTCGTCGGGAGGTACGGCGGGCAGCAGCTCGGCCGGGTCGCCGTGGACCCGGTAGCCGTCGGTCTCGACCAGCTCGATCCAGGTGCGGGCCACGCCGGCCAGCTGCTCGGCGACGGACGCCGGCGCCACCGGCTTGCGCGAGCGGACCCGGCTGAGCATCGACTGCGCGAACCAGCGCTTCGCGACGACGGAGTACCACGGCTGCTCCAGGCGCCCGTCCAGGGACGAGACGACCTGGCGGAGCAGCGCGATCTGCGGCGTACCCAGCGACTCGTTGCTGCCCGGCACCGTCGAGACGTCGATCGCGTCGGCGGGGAGCCCGATCGCCTCGGCGAACCGGCGCCACAGCACCTCGGGGTCGGCGCCGCCGGCCGGGCTGACCACGACGTGGGTGCGCTCCGGCGGGACGTGCGGCCGCCAGCGGTCGAGCAGCCAGGCCAGGTTCTGGCCCCGCCAGAAGCCGGCCATCACCCGGTCCCCGGGCTCCGGCAGCGAGGCCAGTTGACGCTCGGCGAAGTCCGCGAACGACTCGTCGTTGCCGTTCTTCACCGCCTCCTGCCACTGCGCGGTGAACATCCGGGCGATGTTGCGGACGGTCACCACCAGGTGCACCTCGAAGTCCGCGAGCTGCGCGGCGATCGCCGCGACCTGCTCCGGCGACGCGGCGCCGAAGATCTCGTGGCTGATGACGACCGTGCGGCCGACGTCCCGCCCGCGCTGGAGCATCGCGGCGAACGTGCCGTCGACCTCCTCGCGGCTCAGCCCCCAGTGCCGCGGGTTGCCCGCGGTCTCGACGGCCGCGTGGAACATGCCCTCCTGCTGCACGTACGGGTAGACGTACCCGTGCTCCTTCAGCGCGGCGCGGTGGCCGCCGACCACCGACTGGAGGAACGTCGAGCCGCTCTTCGGCAGCCCGATGTGCAGGTAGAGGCGCTGCGCCAAGTCAGGATCCCGAGCCCAGCTGGTAGTCCTTGAGCAGGCTGCGGCCGATGATCATCTTCTGGATGTCGCTGGTGCCCTCGCCGATGAGCATGAACGCCGCCTCGCGGTAGAGCCGCTCGATCTCGTACTCCTTGGAGTAACCGTAGCCTCCGTGGATGCGGAAGGAGTCGGACACGACCTCGTTGCAGTACTCCGAGGCCAGCATCTTGGCCATCCCGGCCTCGACGTCGTTGCGCTCGCCCTTGTCCTTCATCCGGGCGGCGCGGATCATCATCGCGTGCGCGGCCTCGACCTTGGTCGCCATCTCCGCGAGCCGGAACATGATCGCCTGGTGCTCGGCGATCGGCTTGCCGAAGGTCTCCCGCTGCTGGGCGTAGGCGATCGCGAGCTCGAAGGCCCGCAGCCCGATGCCGCAGGCGCGGGCCGCGACGTTGACCCGGCCGACCTCGACGCCGTCCATCATCTGGTAGAAGCCCTTGCCGGTCTCCCCGCCCAGGATCTGGTCGGCGGAGATCCGCATGCCCTCGAAGACCGCCTCGGTGGTGTCGACGCCCTTGTAGCCCATCTTGTCGATCTTGCCCGGGATGGTCAGGCCCGGGGCGACCTCGCCGAACCCGGGCTCCTTCTCCACCAGGAACGTCGTCATGCTCCTGTAGACCGAGTCCTGCCCCTCGTCGGTCTTCACCAGCAGCGCGATCAGGCTCGACGTGCCGCCGTTGGTCAGCCACATCTTCTGCCCGTCGATCACGTAGTCCTCGCCGTCCCGCACGGCCTTGGTCCGGATCGCGGAGACGTCGGAGCCCAGACCCGGCTCGGACATCGAGAACGAGCCGCGCACCTCGCCGGCGGCCATCGCCGGCAGGTACCTCCTCTTCTGCTCCTCGGTGCCGTGCTGCATGATCAGGTACGCCACGATGAAGTGGGTGTTGATCACGCCCGACACGCTCATCCAGCCGCGCGCGATCTCCTCCACGCACAGCGCGTAGGTCAGCAGCGACTCGCCCAGCCCGTCGTACTCCTCGGGGATCATCAGGCCGAAGATCCCCAGCTCCTTCAGCCCGTCCACGATCTCGGCCGGGTACTCGTCGGCATGCTCGAGCTCCGTGGCCACCGGCAGGATCCTCTCGTCCACGAAGCGGCGTACCGCCCTGAGCATCTCCTGTTGCTCCTCGGTGAGACCGTCGGTCTGGCAGAGGCGACCCATGGTTGACCTTCCGTGACGAGTGCTGGACCGGCAGCGATGCTATCCCCGGCCCACCCGCGGACACCCGCGGTGTGACCCACTCATCACCGCTCGCGCAGCCGGTCCCTGAGGCGCCGGACCGGGCCGCGCCGACCCACCCTGATCTCGCCGGTACGCCGTTCGGCGACCGCCGTGCCGCGCTCGACCAGCAGCGCGGCCAGTGCCGAGACCGCCGCGGCGGCCACGTCGCGCTGCTGTGCGCGCTGCGGCTCGTCGGAGAAGGAACGGTCCGCGCAGCGCAGGTCGTCGAGCGAGCCGGCGACGTCGTATCCGCCGGCCGCGAGCGCGGCGATCTGGCGCTCGGCGACCTCCTCGCACCAGGGGCGGTACTTGGCCGGCACCAGGATCCGGACGCCGTCCTGCCCCCCGAGCACGCCGCTGGCGAAGCCGCGCTTGACGACGTCGCCGTAGAGGTAGCGCCGGTGCACCTCCTCGGGCAGCTCGGCGTTGACCCGGCGCAGCACCTCCGCCTGGACCAGGCCCAGGCCGGTGTTGGCCGGCCGGTCCTCCGGCTGGATCCGCGCCGGGTCGACGCCGACCACGCCGGCGAACCGCTCCAGCAGCAGCGTCGGCGCGCTGCCGGACGGCGGGACGGTGACGACGTGCAGCCGGTCCGTGGGGAGGTGCTCGCCCCAGCGGTCGAGCACCGCGACCGGGTCGAGGTGGATCCACGGGTTGCGGCCGGCGCCCTCGCGCTCCTGGCGGCGCAGCCGGCGCAGGTGCCGGCCGAACCCGACGCTGCTGCCGGCCTTCAGCTCCTCCTGCCACGCCGACGGCAGGCCCCGGGCCAGGTCGCGGACGGTGACCACCACGTGCACCTCGCGGTCCCCGCAGGCGCCGAGCAGCCGCTCGATCTGGTCCGGGCCGGCCGCCGCGAGCGACTCCTGGCTGTAGACCGCGCGCGCGCCCCTCGCCTCGGCGAGCTGCCGGCTGAACCGGTCGAGGATGTTGCGGTCGGACGCGGGATCGCGGCGGGCGGCGTACCGGTCCCGGGTGACGACCATCAGCTCGAAGGACTCCCGCTTGGTCGGGGGCACCAGGTCGAGGCCGGCGTCGGCGAGGCTCGCCCTGCTGCGCAGCAGCGCGGCCTGGAGGTAGGAGGTGCCGGTCTTCTGGAGTCCGACGTGGAGGTAGAGCCTGCGCGCGTCCGGCATGGCCCCATAGATATCAGCCGGCGCCGGCCGCGAGCAGCGCCGCTCCGCCGTCGAGCGCGATCGGCCCGGTCTGGACCCTGACCCGCGACGGCAGCTCGACCAGGTCGGGGAGGATCATCCGGCTCACGTCGTACCGCGTCGTCCACGAGCCCTCGGTGTCGCTGACCATGAGCAGCGAGCGGGGCATGCCGGCCTCGCGCCAGGCGGGCAGGCAGGCCGCACCACAGGCATGGACCCAGCTGTCCGGGTCGCCCGCGGCGGCGACCGCCCGGGCCAGGGTCCGCTCGCGGCCGGTCGGCGCGTCGTTCGCGGTCATCACCTGGACGTTCACGCCGCGCTCGACCGCCTTGCGCAGCGAGCGGAGCGGGCCGCGGAGGTCGAAGACCGGCGTCCGCAGCGCCACGGTCGAGCCCGGCTCGGCGGCGCCGATGGCGCTGGTGAGCGCCCTGACCGCGGCGCGCCGCTCGGACTTGGTGCCGGCCGGCTTGTTGCGCACGGCGCTGATGGTGGCCGGCGGGTCGACCGTCCAGGTGAACTCGCCGACCACGGCGTCGTGGTCGGACCTCAGCTCCACCGGGTACTGGCTGGTCGCGACCAGCTGGTCCTCGCCCCGGCTGAACAGGTAGTCGATGGTGTTGCCGAAGTAGTCGCCGGTCGGGAAGTACGAGCCGAGCTGGTCGAAGGTCGAGACGAGCTGGCTCTGCGCGAGCAGGTCGCGGGGATAGCGGCCGCTCTTGTAGTGGACGTTGAAGTCACCGCCGACGAGCACCGGCCCGGTCGCGGCGAGCCGCTCGACCAGCGCGTTGAGGGTGGTGACCGAGCGGCGGAGCAGGTCGGGCATGCCCCGGGTGGGCGGCGCGACGTGCACGGAGACGACGTTGACCACCCGGCCGTCGACGCCCTGCAGGGTGACCCAGTTGGCAGTACGCCGCCCGAGCTCGACCTCCTTGCCCGGCGGCCGGCCGCGCCAGTTGGAGATCCACTGGTTGCCGGTGGCGACCGGGGTCCACCGGTCGGTGCGCCAGGCGACCGGGGTCGCGGCGGTGAAGCGGTTGGTCATGTCACGGTAGAGCTCGTAGCCCGGCGGGGCGATGACCGCGTCCTGGCGGAAGGGCACCTCGTTGTAGGCGACGAAGTCGGGCTGGATCGAGAGGACCTCGCGGACGTCCTTCTGGAACGGCGCCGGCTTGAGCTTGGTGAGGATGTTCGCCTGGACCATCGTCACCGTGTCCGCGCCGACGACCGGGGGCTCCTCGCGGGCCTGCGCCGCGGACGGGGCGATCGCGGACAGCCCGAGCGCGAGCGCGAGGAGCGCGCCGACGCCGTACCGACCCACGCGTGCACCCATCCTCGGACTCCTCTCAACCCCACAAGTCACAGGAATCACACCATCCCCATTCATCACTGACAAGGGGCCGGCGAGAACTACAGACGTGTAGTTCCGGGACGCCCGAGGGCGTCACTCCACCGACGCGGTGGCGCTGATGAAGAAGTGGTTGCTGATCCGCCGGGTGACCGCCGAGGTGTCGCGCCAGTAGCCGCTCCACGTGACGCCGGCGCCGACCACCCAGTCGACCGGGATCGGGCCCGGCGGCGGCGCGCAGCCGGCGCCCCCGCCGTTCGAGGCGAGGAGCCCGGCCGGGCCGACCACCCGGCAGTAGAACTCCTCGCGGTCGTTCATGTCGCCGGTGACGAGGACCGGCAGCCCGGTGGCGCGCAGGTCGCCGACCAGGGAGATCAGCGCGGCCTGGCCCTGACGCCGCTCGGTCAGGTACCGGCCCCCGCCGGCGGACAGGTGGGCGTTGACGACGTAGAACTCCCGCTGGGTCGCGGTGTCGCGCAGCCGGAGGATCGGCTGTGGTCGGGGCCGGCCCATGAACGGGATCGTGATGCTATCGCCGCTCACGTAGTCGAACCGGGCGTCGTCGTAGAGGATCGAGTTGTCGGTCTCCTCCGAGCCCCAGGCGGTGCCCGGCCAGGCGGTCAGCCCGGTACGCGCGGTGATCGCGGCGAGCTGGTCGGCCTGGAGCTCCTGCGTGCCGACCACGTCGACGTCGTGCGCGGCGATCAGGCCGGCCGCGCCGGCGCTGCGCACCGACGCCGGCGGGTAGCGCTTCATGGTGCCGCCCGGCCCCGTGTGCTGACTGCCGAGCACGTTGAAGCTGCCGACGGTGACCTGGTACGGCGTGTTCGCCTGCCGCGCGGCGATCCGCTCGATCCGCTCGCGCTCGAGCACCCTCGGCGGCTTGGGCTTCACGACCGCGGCCTGGAGCACCCGCTGCGCGGGCGGGAGCGCGGCGTCCAGCACCGACCGACGAACGGGCGTACCCGACCCCGTCGCGGGCGGCGTGCTCGCCGGGGCGCGGGGAGCGGCGACACGCTCGCCGAGGTCGGCGGCGGTCGAGCCCTCCCCGGAGGCCGAGAGTCGGACGGTGACCAGGAGGGCGGCGACCACGCCGAGGCCGAGGACCACGCCGGCGATCCTGGCGGTCCGCCGGCCTGCCCGCGGGGCACGGTGAGCGGGTCCGGTCACCGAGCGACCTTAACAGGATCGTCGTGCTCCGGAGGGCCTCATCGGTTCGGCGCTGCGGTTCGCGACGCGGTGTGCATCACCACCGAGCCGACCACACCTCTGCATCGTCACTCGGTCCTCCGGAGCCACCGAGGAAGCGAGCAAGCTTTCGTAACTTTTGCAACTAGGCTAGGATAGCTGTGCGTTGGAGGAGGACATCATGACCGCGACACCCAGCGAGGTGGTCAGCCCGGCATCGGCCGATGCCGACGAGCTGGCGAAGGTGCTGAGCTTCATCGAAGCCCATGAGACACGTCATGGCTCCTCCCCTTCGTCGGTGTTCTTCCTCGGCGGCTCAGGTGAGCATGATCAGGTCGAGTTGACTGAACAGCTGCACGCGATCTTGAAGCAGGTGGTCCAGGCACTCAGCCAGGGGCAGTCGATCAGCATCCTGACCCGGGACCAGGAGATCTCGACCCAGCAGGCAGCAGAGATCCTGGGACTGAGCCGCCCCACGGTCGTCAAGCTGATCGAGGAGGGCGAGCTGTCGGCACACGTGCCGGGCGCAGTGCGTCGCAAGCTCAGACTGGCCGACGTGCTGGCCTACCGCGAGGAGCTTCGGGCGCGCCGCAACCGGTTCATCACCGAGTCCTCGGCCGAGTACGACGAGGCCGACGAGCACGAGGTGAGCGAGTTGCTGGAGCAGGCGCGTCGCCAGAAGTGACCGCCCTGGACGGCCAACGAGCTCTGACAGACTCGCCGCATGTACCGCGCCGTCCTCGACACCTGTGCGCTGGTGCCGGGACGACAGCGCGACTTCCTGCTGCAACTCGCAGCTGAGGAAGCGTATGCCCCGCTGTGGGGATCGGGGATCTTATTCGAGCTCGACTACGTGTTGGAGCGGCTCGATGCCAGGCGCGGCCGCGATGGCAGCGAGGAGCGTCGTCGACACCTGCTCGAGCAGATGCGGCATGCCTTTCCGGGCGCAGAGATCACGGCACCCAAGGACCGCGCCTACGACTACGACCTGGACGACCCCGACGATGGACACGTCGTGCACGCCGCGATCCTCGGCAAGGCCGATGCGATCGTCACCGACGACACCCGCGCCGGGTTCCGCGCCTCCAGGGTGCTGCAGGAGGCCGCCATCGAGGTGGTCTCTGCGGCCGAGTTCGCGGCCAACACGGTCTCGGCACATCCGGGATCCGGCGTCCGCGCCCTGACCGCGATAGCGGCACGGATGACCACGCCACCGCGGAGCCCGCAAGAGGTCCTCGAGGAGCTACGGACCCGGTACCGCATGGACGACCTCGCCGAGCTCCTCGGACTGACTCCCGGCTGACCCCGGCTGGCTCCCCGCCTCCTGCGTTCGGATTGGTGATCGGCCGAGGTCCTGCTCGAGGTGGTCGCGAGGGGGTCGGATGTAGCAGTTGACGAGACACCGAGGTCCTCGTGGCGGGTCTGGCCGGTGACCCGGCTCAGCGGGACGCCGGCCAGCCGCACGATGGCGAGGAGGGCGACGACCACGCCGACCGCGAGGACCGCCACCGCGATCCTGGAGGTACGCCGACCCGCGCGTAGGGCACGGTGGGCGGGCCGGGCGACCTCAACAAGAATCGTCGTGCCCCGGAGGGCGTCATCTCCCGGTGCCCTCATCCGCCCGACAGACATGAGGTCGACCAGCCGCTCCTGTCTACGCTGAGCCCCATGCACTTCACGGCCTCGACCGTCAAGGACTCTCTGGAGAACGTCCGGTTCTTCGTGGCCGCCAACCTGGCATCGGGCGTCGACCACATGTTCGTCTTCCTCGACGCGCCCAGGGAGGACGGCCAGGCCGAGGTCGCCGCGGCGCTCGCGGACCACCCGCACGTCACCTGCATCCCGACCGGGCGCCGGTGGTGGGCCGGCGACCGGCCGGCGAGCCTCAACATCCGCCAGCGGATCAACGCGAACTGGGTGCGGACGCTGCTGGCGCCGTACGACTGGGCGGAGTGGCTGTTCCACGTCGACGGCGACGAGGTGGCGTGCCTGGACCGCGACGCGCTGGCCGCGGTGCCGGCGGGCGTGGACGCCGTGTGGCTGACGCCGTGGGAGGCCGTGAGCGAGTGGGAGGCCGACGGCCGGCCGACCCGGTTCAAGCGGCTGCTCGACGATCCGGAGCTCAACCTGCTGCACGTGCTCGGCACGCTGCCCGAGCCGACCAACCAGGCCTACTTCCACGGCCACGTGCTCGGGAAGTCCGGCGTGCGCCCCGCGTCCGGCCTCGGGCTGACCCTGCACGAGGGGGTGTCGACCGACGGCGTCCGGCAGCCGCGGCACGAGGACCCGCGGCTGCACGTGCTGCACTACGACGCGCCGTCCGGGGAGGAGTTCGTCCGCAAGTGGACGGCGCTGGCCTCCGCCGGCCCGGCGCGCTACCGCCAGTCGCGCCAGCCGTCGGCCCGCGCGCTCCGCACGCTGCTGTCGGGAGACCTGCCGCCCGCCGTCCGCGAGAGGTACCTCCGCCGGATCTACGAGCTCACCACCCGCGACGACGTCGAGACGCTGGCCGACCTCCGGCTGCTGGTCGAGGCCGACCCGGAGCGCGGCGGACTCGCGCCGCGGGCGCTCCCCGCGGGCGCCGCCGAGCAGCTCGCCCAGCGGGTGGCCGAGCTCTCCGAGGGGCCGAAGGCCGGCTACCACATCGAGGACGCCGCTCCCCAGGCCGCCCGCCCGTCCAGTGCCAAGGAGGGGCTCAAGCGCCTGGTGCGCCGCCCCTGAGCCGGCGCCGCAGGCGGCCCCGCCACCCGGTGCCGCCGGCCTCGCGGGCCCGCCCGCTCAGCTCGCGTACGTCGCCCAGCATGGTCGCCACCAGGTCGACCGCGACCTCGGCGACCTCGGCGTCGGTCACCGAGGTCGTGCTGCGGCGCTCCTCGAGCTCCGCCGGGACCCGCAGCTGGTCGAGATCCCCCACCACGTCGTAGCGCCGGGACCGCAGGTGGGCGATCGCCTCCTCGCCGCGGCGCCGGCAGTCCTCGACCTGGTCGGGCTCGGGCCAGAACCGCTCTCCCCCGCGCGGCACCAGCCGCTCGTCGGCCAGGTAGGTGCGCAGGTAGACGCCCTTGTCGAAGGCCCTGCCGAAGCCGGTCAGCCGCCCGTTCACCCGGCGCAGCGTCTCGGCCTCGGCCACGCCCATCGAGGTGTTCGGGAACGAGCCGGACAGGTCGATTCTGTCGGTCGCGAACCCGACGATCCCGGCGAACCGCTCCCACACGTCCTCGCGGGGCGCGCCGGGGTCGAGCACGAGGACGTGCACCCGCTCGGGCGGCACGGCCTCGGTCCAGCGCTCCAGCACCAGCCGCAGGTCGAGGGTGCGCCAGTTCCAGATGTCGGCGGGCCGCTCGGAGACGGTGCGGCCGTAGTCCGGCATCGGCGTGGTCGCGCCGTTCTTCAGGCTCTCCTGCCAGCTCGCGGTGAACAGCCCCAGCGGCTCGCGCGCGGTCACCACCAGGTGCACCTCGGCCGGCGCGAGGGCGGCGACCATCGCGGTCGCCTGCTCCGCGGTCGCGGCGGCGAAGAACTCGTGGCTGACCAGCCCGGTGCCCGGCGACGACGCCAGCTCCTCGCGGACCCGGGCCCAGGCCTGCCGCTGGTGCTCGGGCGCGCGCGCGTGGCTGGCCTGCTCGCGCACGGTGCGCGAGGACCAGAGGTGGTCGCGCCGCTCGACGCCCGGTACGACGACCCCGCGCTCGCGCAGCCGGTCGCGGTTGGACCAGACGATCGTCTGGAGGTAGGACGTCGCGGTCTTCGGCAGCCCGATGTGCGCGAAGACGCGATCAACCACTAGAGCGACTCCTGGAACCGCGCGATCGCCCGCTGCACGGCGGCCTCGTCCCGGTTCGCCAGCGGCACCAGGAGCTCCTGCACCACGTCGGCGAGCTCGGCCAGGCGCAGGTTGTGCCGGCGTGCCTCCGCCAGGTCGGCCTCGAGGTCGGCGACCCGCCGCTCGAGCCGCTCCACCTCGCCGCGCAGCCCTCTGCCCATCATCCCGTGCCCATCATCCCGTGCCCACCATGCTCACCACACTCCCACAACCCTCGCGAGCAGCCGGCCGCCGCGCGTCCTCTCGGTGACGTCCACCCGCGAGGCGCCGGCGTCGCCCAGCAGCGTAGTGACCGCCTCGGGGTCCGGGCGCCCCAGCATCCACTCCGGCCGATCCTCGGCGTCGGAGAGGAAGAACTCGGCGTACACCCGGCCGCCGTCGCGCAGCGCCATCGAGCACAGCCGGCCGAAGGACTCCTGCGCCTCCGGGGTGGTCGCGTCGAGCAGGTGCCGGGCGAGCACGACCTTCGGCCCGTGCCGGTGCGCGAGCCGGGCGCCCTCGGCCAGCACCGAGCGCCACTCGGCGAGGTTGAGGCTGCGTGTCGTCAGGTCGAGCGACTCCGTCGCGGCCAGCTCCGCGGCGACGTTCAGCCCGCGCTGCGTGTAGTCGTACGCCGTGACCCGCAGTCCCTGCCGGGCCAGCCAGACGCTGTCCACCCCCCGGCCGGCGCCGACGTCGAGCACCTCGGCCCCGAGCTCCCGCGCCGCGCTCGCCGCGTTGCGGGCCAGCGCCGACGGCTTCTGGGGAAGCGTCCGCCGGGCGTTCTGGTAGGCCTTGCGGTCCCAGTAGCGGATGCCCGGCTGGGTGCCGCGGAACCAGTCGTCGAAGGCGCGGACGGTGCGCTCGGGGGTCGCGAACCGGAACGCCGGGTCGGGGGCGCGCCAGCCGGCGCCGTACGTCGTCTCGAGCAGCTTCTCCGGACGGGCGGGCACCGGCACCGGGCGGCCGTCGAGCTCGGCCTCGCCCAGCGGAGTGATCCACTCCCGCTCGAACGGCACGCCGATCTCGCCCATCAGGTAGAGGTGGCCCTCGTCGAGGTAGCCGCCGAACACGTCGAGGCCGCGGGTCACGTCGCCCTCCGTGACGAGCATCTTGAAGGAGGCGCCGCTGTAGCGGGAGATCCGCCAGCCCCGCGCGGCGAGCTGGCGCTGCACGGCGAACGACTCGCGCGCGACGTCCACCGGGTGGGTGTGGCGGCTGACGTAGCCGAGGTCGGCGTCGGAGTCGTGCCCGAGCACCCGCCCCTCGCGGACGGCGCCCAGCAGCGTGCCGTAGGCGACGAACGGCTCGACGCCCGCCGACCGCAGCGCGCCGAGCACCGATTCGACGGCGTCCAGGAGCGCCGCGATGTCGCGCTCGGAGCGGCCGGCGAAGACCGGCACCAGCCGGCCGGACTTGTCGATGCCGACGTCGACGCCATCGCGGTTCCGCACGCGGATCCGGCCGTCGCCGTCCCCGAGCGCGACCTCGCGCTCGAAGAAGGTCCGGCCGGACGCCGAGTCCCGGACGGCGATCGTGGCCCGGCCGTTCAGGTGCCGCTGGAGCGACGTCGGCCACGGCGCGCGCCGCAGCGGCCACGGGCCGCGCGGCACCGGCAGCACGGCCGGCTCGGTGTCGCGCCGGGTCCAGAACGTCCACACCCGGCGGCCGTCGACGAGGACGTCGACCGGACGATCGTCCGCCGAGACGACGGACACGCCGGCGTCGTCGACGCCCCGCACCCGGAGGTACCCCACGCTCAGTCCGTCAGGTCGAGCTTCGCATACGGGTTGATCCCCGTCGTGGAGTACGGCGTGCCGTCCTCGTAGACCGCGTTCTTGCCGCTGCCGAACACCAGCATGTCCTCGGTCGGGGCCCGCCGGGCGTTCCCGTTCGGGACCCCGTCGGTCGCCTGGTCCTTCGGGAAGTTCTCGTACCAGTAGTCGAGGTGCTCGCGGTACCGGTCGGTGAGCGGCCCGCGCCGGTAGATGCCGACGTTCTCGTCGCTGACCCGGCCGAGGCCGGACAGGTTGGCCGAGCCGTTGACCACGACCTTGCTGGAGCGGTCGCCGTTGACGTTGCCGATGATCGCCATCGCCTTGATGTGGAAGTAGTTGTCGAACTGGCCGTCGCCGTCGAAGTCCTGCACCAGATGCTTCATCGGCACCGGCCCGCGACCCTTCGGGCTGCGCAGGTAGCGGCCGATCTCGATGCCCATGACCGTGTAGCCGATGCGGATGTCGCAGCCCGCGTCCCACAGGCTGCGGATCTTCCGGGCGAACTTCATGCCGCGGGCGTTGCGGATCACGTCGGGCGCCATCCGGATCACCGTGCGCCCGGAGGCGGTGTTCGTGGCGCCGCGGCACTTGATCCGGTTCAGCAGCCGGTACACCGGGTCCACGGGGGTCCGCACCAGCGGATACTGGTAGAGCGAGAAGTCGCCGAAGTGCCCGGCGGCGAACGGCTTCTCGAGCTTCTTGTCCCGCGCGGCCTGGCGGAAGATCTTGTCGTAGAAGCGCCACACCGGCTTGCTGCGGGTGTGCGTCACCACGTCGTTCCACTGGTTGTTGGTCGAGGCGAGGGTGAAGTTCGCGGAGCCCTGGACGACCACCCGCGGGACCTTGCCGACCTGCGAGAACATGAAGAACTTCGCGTGCGCGACGCCGCCCGAGCCGCGGCAGGACCCCTGGCAGGTCTTGGCCCAGCTCCTCGGGCGCTTCGGGCGCTCCAGGTTGCGCTGGTGCAGGCCGGCGCGGAGCCGGCGGAACGGCGGGTTGCCGATCTCGTCGCGGTTGTTGCTGGCGTCCATCAGGAGGCGCACGGTGACGCCGCGTCGCTGCGCGCGCAGCAGCGCGTCGGCGCCCTCGCTGGTGAGGAAGTTCCAGGTGAAGAACTTGATGGTGCTGCCGCCCGGGGCCGAGTTGATCGACCGGATGATCTTCCGATAGATCTGGCGCCGCTTGTCGCGATCGCCGGTCGGGTTGTTGAACGTGACCCCCGGCTTCGGCTGGAAGTTGTCCGGCGGGGCGGCCTCCGCGGTCGGCACCCCCACGGGCACCAGGAACGCGGTGATCGCGACGAGCAGGGCAAGGCATCTGGTCACGCAGGGTCTCCTCGGTACGTACTTAGGCCCGGCAGCTGCGCACCGCGGCACGGTACTCCGGGTCGTCGGCGAGCGGGCTCGAGCCCTCTCGGATGGTCCCGCCGAGCACCGCGTAGTAGCGGTCGCCGTAGCTCACCAGCCGCTGCCCCGAGGAGCAGCCGAGGACGTCGCGCGGGACCAGGGCGCCCGAGGCGTCCACGCAGCCCCGGTAGGCCCGCGGCAGGGCCTGGTCCGCCTGCCACACGGTGTCGCAGGCGGGCCCGTCCGCGGACGACGGGTCGGTCCCGGCGGGGTCCTGGGCCGTGGAGCCGGAGCTCCCGCAGCCGAACGCGCAGAGCGCCACGAGCGGCACCGCCGCACGTCGCAGGCTCCGCCCCCGAGTTCTCGACATGCACGCGAGTATAGGTTGAGAGGTCCTGTGTTCCCCGCATTCCGACGTGGGGCCACCACCCGTGCCGTCCCCGCCGGTAGCGTGTGCGCATGTGAGCACCACCCCCGTCCGCGTCTACGCGGCCCGCCTCGTCGGGCTGCCGATCTTCGACCCCCAGGGCGACCAGGTCGGCAAGGTGCGGGACCTCGTGGTGGCGGTCCGCTCGGAGGTGCACCAGCCCCGGGTGCTCGGCCTCGTCGCCGAGGTGTTCGGCCGCCGCCGGATCTTCGTGCCGATGACCCGGGTCACCAACATCGACAGCGGGCAGGTCTACACGACCGGGCTGCTCAACATGCGCCGGTTCGTCCAGCGGCCGACCGAGACCCTCGTCATCGGCCAGATGCTCGACCGCACCGTCACCATCACCGGCTCCGGCGTCACCGGCACCGTCTACGACGTCGCGATGGAGCAGGCGCGCAACCGCGACTGGGTGCTCAGCCGGGTCGCGGTCCGGGAGCCTTCGAAGGGCTTGCGCCGCCGCGGCCAGACCCACGTCGTCGAGTGGCGCGACGTGGACGGTCTGACCCAGCGCGAGGAGGCGCAGGGGGCGACGCACCTGATCGCGGCGCTCAACGAGATGCGCCCGGCCGACGCGGCCAGCATGATCCACGAGCTCCCGCCCGAGCGGCGTACGGCGGTCGTCGCGGCCCTCGACGACGAGCGGCTCGCCGACGTGCTCGAGGAGCTCCCCGAGGAGGACCAGGTCGAGATCCTCCAGCACCTCGACTCCGAGCGCGCGGCCGACATCCTCGAGGAGATGTCGCCGGACGACGCGGCCGACCTGATCGCGGACCTGGCGCCCGAGACCGCCGAGGCGCTGCTGGAGCTGATGGAGCCCGAGGAGGCCGAGGACGTCCGCCGGCTGATGTCCTACGCCGAGGAGACCGCGGGCGGCATGATGACGCCGGAGCCGGTCATCCTCGGGCCGGACGCCACCATCGCCGACGCGCTCGCCCACGTGCGCAACCCCGAGCTCACCCCGGCGCTGGCCGCGCTCGTCTACGTCTGCCGCCAGCCGCTGGAGCCGCCGACCGGCAAGTTCCTCGGCGTCGCGCACATCCAGCGGCTGCTGCGCGAGCCCCCCTCGACACTGGTCGCGGGCGCGCTCGACGACTCGATGGAGTCGCTGCGCCCCGAGGCGACCATCGACGAGGTCGCGGCCCACCTCGCGACGTACAACCTGGTCGCCGCGCCCGTGGTCGACGACGCCGGGCACCTGCTCGGCGCGGTCACGGTCGACGACCTGCTCGACCACATGCTCCCCGAGGGCTGGCGCGACCGGGCGATCCGACGATGAGCGACCACGCACCCCGCCTCGACGCGCCGCGCGAGCTGCGCCGCCGCCGGCTGGTCCGGCGCCCGGCACACGACGCCGACCGCTTCGGCGTCTTCGCCGAGCAGTTCGCCCGGTTCATGGGGACCGCGACGTTCCTGCTGTACATGACGGGCTTCGTGGCCTTCTGGGTGACCTGGAACTACCTCGCACCGCGCGACTGGCGCTTCGACGACTACCCCTACATCTTCCTGACGCTGATCCTCAGCCTGCAGGCGTCGTACGCCGCCCCGCTGATCCTGCTCGCGCAGAACCGCCAGGAGGCGCGGGACCGGGTGATCGTCGAGCAGGACCGGCAGGCCGACGCCCGCTCGCGTGCCGACATGGAGTTCCTGGCCCGCGAGGTCGCGTCGCTGCGGATGGCCGTCGGCGAGGTCGCGACCCGCGACTACCTGCGCTCGGAGCTGCGCAGCCTGCTCGCCGAGCTCGAGGAGCGAGACGGCGAGCGTGGCCAGCCTCACCCGGCCGGCGACGGTCCGGAGCGGCCCCCCACGTAGACTCGGGGATCGTGAGCAACCCCCTTCTCGAGCAGGTCAACGCCGCTCTCGCGACGGTCAACGACCCCGAGATCAAGCGCCCGATCACCGACCTCGGCATGGTCGACTCCGTCGAGATCGACGAGGCCGGCGTCGTCCGGCTCACCGTGCTGCTGACCGTCGCGGGGTGCCCGCTCAAGGACACCATCGACCGCGACGTGACCGCGGCGGTCGGCGGCGTCGATGGCGTCACCGGCGTCGACCTCCGGCTCGGCGTGATGACCGCGGAGCAGCGCGCCGGCCTCAAGGAGGTCCTCAGCGACGGCAGGGCGCAGCGGGAGATCCCGTTCGCGCAGCCCGGCTCGCTCACCAAGGTCTTCGCGATCGCCAGCGGCAAGGGCGGCGTCGGCAAGTCCTCGGTGACGGTCAACCTCGCCCTCGCGATGGCGCGGCAGGGCCTCAAGGTCGGCATCGTCGACGCGGACGTCTACGGCCACTCGGTCCCGGCGATGCTCGGCGTCGCCGACCAGCGGCCCACCCAGGTCGACGACCTGATCATGCCGGTGCCCACGGCCTCCGGCGTCTCGGTCATCTCGATCGGCATGCTCAAGCCGCGGCGCGACCAAGTGGTCGCCTGGCGCGGCCCGATGCTCGACCGGGCGCTCGTGCAGATGCTCGCCGACGTCTACTGGGGCGACCTCGACGTGCTCCTCCTCGACCTGCCGCCCGGCACCGGCGACGTCGCGATCTCGCTCGGCCAGCACCTGCCCGGCGCCGAGGTGGTCGTCGTGACCACCCCGCAGGAGGCCGCCGCCGAGGTCGCCGAGCGCGCCGGCACGATGGCCTCGATGATGCACCAGCGGGTCGTGGGCGTCGTGGAGAACATGAGCTACCTCCCCTGCCCGCACTGCTCTCCCGCCGACGGCCATCGCCTCGAGATCTTCGGCAGCGGCGGCGGGTCGCGGGTGGCCGCGACGCTGTCGGCGCGGTTCGGGTACGACGTGCCCGTGCTCGGCCAGATCCCGATCGACACCTCGCTGCGCGCGGGCGGGGACGCCGGCCTGCCGATCGTCGGGTCCGACCCGATCGCTCCCGCCGCCCGCGTGCTCGTCGAGGTCGCCGAGAGGCTCGCCGGCCGCGGCCGCGGACTGGCCGGGATGCAGCTGGGGTTGACGCCGACCAGTAGGTTCTGACGCGTGCCAGGCCTTCCGGAGCTCGCCGTGATCGCCGTGGTCGCGGTGCTCGTCTTCGGTCCGGACAAGCTGCCCGAGTTCGCGAAGCAGGCCGGTCAGCTGGTCCGTCAGGTGCGCCGGATGGCCAACAACGCGCGCGACGAGCTGCGCGCCGAGCTCGGCCCGGAGTACGCCGACCTCGAGCTGCGCGACCTCGACCCCCGCACCATCGTGCGCCGCCACATCCAGGAGGCACTCGAGGACGAGGACGACGAGCCGCCTCACCGGCCCCCCCGGCGCGGCCAGCGCCCCCTCGACGACGGCGAGATCCCGCCGTACGACTCCGACTCGACCTGACATCGACCTGACGCCGACTCGGCGCAACTTGCCCGCCAGGAGACGCCGAGTCGGCGCAACTTGCCCGCCAGGAGTGCCCGAGTCGGCGCAACTTGCCCGGGCCGCGGGCAAGACGCGCCGACTCGCGGTGTCTGAGCGGGCAAGACGCGCCGACTCGACCTAGTCGCGGGACTGGATCGCCGCCAGGGAGCCGAACGCCACGAGCAGCGTGCGGTCCTCGCCGACGGTCGCCTCGACGAAGTCGGCGCCCACCCGGCGTGGGACGGCGTCGTACCGGCTCCCGTCGCGCAAATGCAGCACGCACCGCTCGCCCGCGTCGGCCAGCCGGCGCAGCGCCGAGCCGAGGCCGAGCCGCGCCGCCGCCGGCCAGGCGACCTCCGGGACCGACCGCTCGGAGGCGTCCTGGACGGCCGCGACGGCCGGGAGGCAGACGATCCAGTCCTGGGCCGGGCCGCGGAGCACGCACCAGCCGTCGGCGACCCGTTCGAGCACCCCGCCGACCGCGCCGACGCCGGTGATCTCGAGCCGGACCTCGGTGTCGACGGAGGCGGCGAGCCGGCTGGCGAGCGTCACCTCGCGGTACGCCGCCCGGCTGCGGTCGGCCAGGTCGGCGTCGCGCTCCACGCCGTAGAGCGCCTCCGCCTGCTGCTCGAGCTCGTCGAGCAGGGCGAAGAGCTCCTCCTCCCAGGCCATGCCCGCACCCTGCCCCGCCGGGGTTGTGGAGAAACCGTTGACTCCACGAGGAAAACGGCGCATCGTGACGTAAACAGATGCAAACGCATAGATCGGCCCCTGGGATGCCCGCTCCGCTGTACCGCTGTCTCGCCGTCTGGCTGGTCGCCACCGCGGCCGCCACCGGGCTCGTCGTCCTGCTGCTCCCCGTCGCGCTCGCCCCGACGGCGCGGTTCGACGAGCTGCTCGCCCGCGCCTGTGCGGTCGCCGGCACGCTGGCGGCCGGCTGGCTGTGGGTCGTCGCCACCGCGGTCGCCGTCGAGGCCCGGCGCGGGCGCACGCGGGTGCCCGTCCCCGCGGCGGTACGCCGCCTGCTGCTGGTCGCCTGCGGCGCCGCCCTGGTCGCCGGGCTGGCCTCGCCCGCCGGGGCCGCACCGGGCGGCGACGCGCCGCAGACCGCGGTGGCCGTCGTCGCCGACGCGCTCGCCGGCCTCCCGCTCCCGGACCGGGCGCACGGCCGCGCCGCACCCCGCGCCGCACCTCGCGCCGAGCGAGTCACCGTGCAGGCCGGCGACACGCTCTGGGGCCTCGCCGAGGAGCACCTGGGCAGCGGGGACCGCTGGCCGGAGATCTACGCGCTCAACCGTGCCGTCGTCGGCGGCGACCCCGACCTGATCCAGCCCGCCCAACGGCTGCGACTGCCCGCGAAGGAGAAGCGATGAGCCAGAACGTCTACCCCCTCCACCGGCCCACCCCGGTCGCGAGCGTGCAGGGCACCCTCGCGCTCGACCTGGAGCCGTGCTTCGACCCACCGCAGCCGGAGGCCGAGCACGGCCGGGCCGCAGACGTCATCTCGATCGAGGCGCCGCTGCGCCACGGCCTCGAGCAGTGGGCCGGCCGCTACGTCCAGGCCGCGGTCGAGATCGTCGGCGGCGACCGGCCGGTGAGCCAGCTGCTGCGCTGGAGCACGCCCGAGGTCCTCACCGACCTCGACCGCCGCGCCCAGCTCGTGGCCCGCGCCGGCCGGTACCAGCCCGGTCAGGGCCGGGTGCAGCCGGTGCGCCCGCGGGTGGTCGGCGTGCGCGCCTGCTTCCTCACCCGGGGCCGGGTCGAGGTCAGCGCGCACGTCCGGTACGGCGACCGCTCCCGCGCGGTCGCCGCCCGGTTCGTGCGCACCGCCGACCAGCGGTGGTGCTGCACGGCCTTGGAATTCGCCTGACGAAGGAGCGACGCGCGTCGCGAGACGAGGCTGAGCAAGCGACGCGACCGAGGAACGAAGTCGCGCGAGCGCGTCGAAACCCGGTGAGACGACAAGCGGCGGTGACCACCGAGGTCGCCGCCGCTTGGTGGTGGTTTCGAGACGGGCGCAGAACGCCCTCCTCAACCACCGTGCGTCACGAGACCCGCGCCGTCAGGCCGGTCGGGCCGCCGGGGCGGCCGTGGCACTGCTTGTACTTCTTGCCCGAGCCGCAGGGGCACTTGTCGTTGCGGCCGGTGCCGGCGTACTGGTCCTCCGTCGCGGCCGCGCCGCGGACCTCGGCCTCGCCACCCTCGTCGGGCGCGGAGTAGGACAGGTTCTGCGGCTGCTTGGGGCGCTCGAGGCCCTTGGCCCGGATCAGCGGCTGGTCGGCGGGCTGCTCCTCCGACGGCAGCACCCGCCGCATCGGCTCCTCGGCCTCGTCCTCCTCGATCTCCTCCTCCTCGACCTCGACCTGGACGTCGAGGTTGAACAGGAAGCCGACCGACTCCTCCTTGATGCCGTCCATCATCGCGGCGAACATGTCGAAGCCCTCGCGCTGGTACTCGACCAGCGGGTCGCGCTGCGAGTACGCCCGCAGGTAGATGCCCTCGCGGAGGTAGTCCATCTCGTAGAGGTGCTCGCGCCACTTGCGGTCGAGCACGGACAGTACGACGCGGCGCTCGAGCTCGCGCATGACCGGCTCGCCGATCTCGGCCTCGCGGCGGGCGTAGGCATCCCGCGCGTCCTGCTGCAGCGCCTCGATCAGCTCGTCGCGGTCGATGTTCGCCTGGCCGCCGGCCTGCTTGACGATCACGTCCCGGTCGACGCCCACGGGGTAGATCTGGCTCAGCGCGGTCCACAGCGCGTCGAGGTCCCACATCTCCGGGAGCTCATCGGTGGCGCCGCGGACGTAGCCCGCGACGGTGTCGTCGAGGAAGGTCGCGATCTGCTCGTTGAGGTCCTTGCCCTCGAGCACCTCGCGCCGCTCGCCGTAGATCACCTTGCGCTGGCGGTCCATGACGTCGTCGTACTTGAGGACGTTCTTGCGGGACTCGAAGTTCTGCGACTCGACCTGACCCTGCGCGTTGGCGATCGCGCTGGTGACGCGCTTGTTCTCGATCGGGACGTCGTCGGGGATCTTGAGCACCTGGAGCACCCGGTCGACCCAGTCGGACTTGAACAGCCGCATCAGCTCGTCTTGGAGCGAGAGGTAGAACCGGGACTCGCCCGGGTCGCCCTGACGGCCGGAGCGGCCGCGCAGCTGGTTGTCGATGCGGCGCGACTCGTGGCGCTCGGTGCCGACGACGTAGAGGCCGCCGAGCTCCGTGACCTCGTCGTGCTCGTGCGCGACCTGGGCCTTGATCCGCTCCAGGGCGCCGGGCCACTCGGCCTCGTACTGCTCGGCGGTCTCGCCGGCAGGCTCGAGGCCCTGCTTGCGCAGCTCGAGGTCGGCGAGGAACTCGATGGAGCCGCCGAGCATGATGTCGGTGCCTCGACCGGCCATGTTGGTGGCGACGGTGACCGCGCCCTTGTGGCCGGCGAGCGCGACGATCTTGGCCTCGTCGGAGTGCACCTTCGCGTTGAGGACGCTGTGCGGGATGCCGCGCTTCCTCAGCTTCTGCGAGAGGTGCTCGGACTTCTCCACCGACACGGTGCCGACCAGCACCGGCTGGCCCTTCTCGTGCCGCTCGGAGATGTCCTGGACCACCGCGTCGTACTTGGCCTCCTCGGTCCGGTAGACGAGGTCGGGCTGGTCGACGCGGGCCATCGGCATGTTGGTCGGGATCGGCACCACGCCGAGGTCGTAGATCTTGTCGAACTCGGAGGCCTCGGTCATGGCCGTGCCGGTCATGCCCGACAGCTTGTCGTACATGCGGAAGTAGTTCTGGAGCGTGATCGTCGCGAGGGTCTGGTACTCCTCGCGGACCTGCACGCCCTCCTTGGCCTCGATCGCCTGGTGCAGGCCGTCGTTGTAGCGACGACCCGCGAGCATGCGGCCGGTGTGCTCGTCGACGATGAGCACCTCGCCGTCCATGACGACGTACTCCTTGTCGTTGTGGAACAGCTCCTTGGCCTTGATCGAGTTGTGCATGAACGAGATCAGCGGGGTGTTCACCGAGTCGTACAGGTTGTCGATGCCCAGGTGGTCCTCGACCCTGGTGATGCCGGGCTCGAGCACGGAGATGGTGCGCTTCTTCTCGTCGACCTCGTAGTCGACGTCGCGCTCCATGGTGCGGGCGACCTTCGCGAACTCGCCGTACCACTGGACCTCGTCCTGGGTCGGGCCGCTGATGATGAGCGGGGTCCGCGCCTCGTCGACGAGGATCGAGTCGACCTCGTCGACGATGGCGAAGTGGTGGCCGCGCTGGACGCACTCCTCGATGGAGCCGGCCATGTTGTCGCGCAGGTAGTCGAAGCCGAGCTCGTTGTTGGTGCCGTAGGTGATGTCGCAGGCGTACTGCCCGCGCCGCTCCTCGGGCCGCATCTCCGGCAGGATCACGCCGACGGTGAGCCCGAGGAAGTGGTGGACGCGGCCCATCATCTCGGACTGGTACTTGGCCAGGTAGTCGTTGACCGTGACCACGTGCACGCCGCCACCGCCGAGGGCGTTGAGGTACGACGGCAGCACGGCGACGAGGGTCTTGCCCTCGCCGGTCTTCATCTCGGCGATGTTGCCGAGGTGCAGCGCGGCGCCGCCCATGATCTGCACGTCGAACGGGCGCAGCCCGAGCACGCGGCGCGACGCCTCGCGGGCGGTCGCGAACGCCTCGGGCATGATGTCGTCGAGGCTCTCGCCGTCGGCGAGGCGCTCCCGGAACTCCGCGGTCATGGCCTGGAGCTCGGCGTCGCTCATCGCGACGAAGTCGTCCTCGATGGCGTTGACCGCCTGCGAGATGGCCTGGAGCTGGCGGAGGATCTTGCCCTCGCCGATGCGGAGGAGCTTGTCGAGAATGGCAGGCACGAGGGTCGGACTCCTGAATGGATGAAGATAGGCCTCCGCCACTCTACCCAGCCGCCGGACGCGTCCCTAAACGCACGTTCCCAGCCGCGGCGCCAGGTCGCCCCGCGGCTCGACCGCGATCGACGCCAGCCCCAGCCAGGCGGCGAGCCGGTGCAGCTCCGCGCCGAGCTCCTCGGCGGTCTCGGCGGGGGCGCGGGCCTCGGCGTAGGCGGCCCTGACGACCAGCCGGCCGGCGCCGGCGTCGAACTGCCGGTCGGCCTTGAGGTCGACCCGCGCCACGATCCGGTCGCCGAGCAGGAACGGGAGCACGTAGTAGCCGTGCACCCGCTTCTCGGCCGGCACGTAGATCTCGATCCGGTAGCGGAAGTCGAACAGCGCCTCGGTGCGCGCCCGCTCCCACACCACCGGGTCGAACGGGCTCAGCAGCGCCCGCGCGTCCACCCGCCGGGGCAGCCGCGCGTCGCAGTGGAGCCACGCAGTTCTCCGCCAGCCATCGACCTCGACCTCCTGCAACTCGCCCTCCTCAGCCAGTTCACGCACGGCTTGGGCGGTCTCGGCGACGGGCATCCGGTAGTAGTCGCGAAGGTCCTGGACGGTCGCGACCCCGTGGGACCGGGCCGCTCGCCGTACCAGCTCCCGGCCGGCGTCGGCGAGGGACGGCGTGGGCCGGGCGAGCACGTCGGCGGGGATCACCCGCTCGGGCAGGTCGTAGCGGATCTCGAACTGGCTGTTGCGGCCGGCGATCGCGACCACGCCGGACATGTAGAGGTAGTCGAGGGCCTTGCGGGTCTCCGACCAGTTCCAGCCCCAGTCGTCCCTCGCACGGGGCGGGCCGTCGCCGAGGTGCAGGGCGGCGTCGCGCGCCGTGGTGGCACCGCGGTCGCGGATCAGCTCCAGCAGGCGCTGCTCGAGGCCGTCGTCGCCGACGACGAAGCCCCACTTGCCGCGGGCCGCGCGGTACGTCGCCATCCGGTGCCGCATCACCGGCCACAGCTCGACCGGCATGAGCGCCTGCACGTGTGCCCAGTACTCCACCAGCCGCCGCGGCCGCCTCTCGCTGGCCCGACGCAACAACTCGACGTCGTAGGCCCCCATGCGGGAGTAGAGCGGCAGGTAGTGCGCACGCTGCAGCACGTTGACCGAGTCGACCTGCAGGACGCCGGTGCGCTCCAGCGTGCGCTGGACGGTGCGCATCGTCGGCGCGGCGTGCGGCTTGTCGAGGAAGCCCTGGGCGGCGAGCGCGACCCTCCGGGCCTGCGCGACGGTGAGACGTTCCGGCACGGGCGTACTCAACCACGACGGGCCGACAGCCGACCGTGCTGCGACGGCGACCGGGTGCTGACTCGACACGGAGAGCGGTCGAGTCTCGTGGCGGGACGGGCGATGCGCCGCGGCGTTCAGAACAGGCCGAGTCGATCGAGCAAGCCCTGGGCGGCGGTGATGATCGTCTGGGCGTTGCCGACAGCCTCGGTGGCTTCGTCGGTGTCGGCGTCGTCACCAGGTCGCTCGGGGTACTCCAGCTCGTTGCGGCGTCGGCGCAGCGCGCCGAACTGTCGGAACCCCGGACCGAACTGCGCTCGGGCGGCCTGCTCGACGGCGTAGTGGCCACCCTTGGTCGTCGGCCGCAGGCCCTGCGGTGAGAGCCTGACGGGCCGCGTCGTAGGCGAGCACGAAGGCGGAGTCGGGGTCGCTCTCGATCGCTGATCGTGCGGTCGTCAAGGTGGTCGTCGCCTTCTTCAGGAGGCGCTCGCCGTTGGCCGCCTCGCCGGTCAGCTTCTGGAGGTCGCCGGCCGCGATGAGCGCCTCGACATCGGCTTCGCCACGAGTCCAGCGCACCATCACGCACCCACGATCTCGCGGGAGTCACCGACGACGACGTACGGCGACGCCTTGATCTGCTTCACGAGCGCATCGTCGGGGTCGTCCCATCGCTTGGCGGAACGCACGACGGGGTTGACCTCGATGCCGAGCCGGGCATGTGCCCGGTCGGCGGCCTCATAGACGTCGGCGCGGTCGACCTTGCCCACAACCAGCACGTCGACGTCGCGCGGTGGCGGGCCGGCCTCTCCGGCGTAGCGGGCCGCCCACGAGCCGAAGACCACCACCTGCTTCGCACCGGGGATCGCGAACTCCTCGGCGACCACCGCGCGTGGCCCGAAGGTCACCTCCAGCAGCTGGGTGAGTGCCTGCGCGGCAGGATGGGCGGCGTTGGCCTGGATGAGGCGGTTGCGTCCGAGCGTGCGGCTGGCGACGAGACCGGCACGGTCGAGGCGAACCACCTCTCGATGCAGGGTCGACAGCGGCACACCGAGTCGCTCGGCGAGATCGCTCACGCCGTACTCGGCGTCGGGATGCAGGTAGAGCCACATCAGCAGCTCCGCCTGATGCTGCGATCGGAACACCGGGAGCAACGCCGGACCATCACTGCGCATAACTGGAATATATGTCTCTGTTATAGGAAGCGCCAAGAGGTCACCAGGCGACCGACCGGGTTCCGGGCCGACTTTCGTCTCACCGGGTTTCGAGACGCTTCGACGCTCCTCAACCTTCGCTGCTGTTCGTAGCGCCGGCGGGGTTTCGGCTGCCAGCAGCCGAAACCTACGGCAGCTCCAGCAGCTTCTCCTTGACGGCGTACATCACGGCCTCCATGCGCGAGTGGAGCTGGAGCTTCTCGAGGATGTTGCGGACGTGGTTCTTGACCGTGTTCTCGGAGATGTAGAGCTGCTTGGCGATCTCGCGGTTGTTCATGCCCTTGGCGACCAGGCGCAGCACCTCGAGCTCGCGGTCGGTGAGCCGCAGGCCGGGGACGTGGTCGCGCTCGGGGCGCGACATCTGCTTGAACTCGTCGATCAGCTTCACCGCCATCGACGGGCTGATCAGCGACTGGCCGTCCGCGACCACGCGGACGGCCTGGGCGACCTCCTCGATCGAGGAGTCCTTGAGCAGATAGCCGGAGGCGCCGCTCTTGACCGCCTCGTAGAGGTCGGCCTCCTCGTCGGAGACCGTCAGCATGATGATCTTGGTGGTCGGGACCGCGTCCTTGATCGCGAGGCACGCCTCGATCCCCGAGCGCCTCGGCATCCGGATGTCGAGCAGGACGACGTCGGGCGCGGCGCTCGCCGCGAGCGAGGTGCCCTCGACGCCGTCGCCGGCCTCGCCGACCACCTCGACGCCGGTCTCGGCGGCCAGCAGCATGGTCAGGCCGCGCCGGAACAGCTCCTGGTCGTCGACCACGAGCACCCGGATCGGCTCGCGCTCGGCGTCGGTCGGTTGGTCGGCCACGAGAGGATCATGGCACGATCGGCCCCCGCGACCGGTCTCAGACCTCCGCGCCGACGTCCAGCGAGATCACGCCGTAGTCGTACCCGCGACGGCGGTAGACGACCGACGGGCGCTCGCTCTCCTTGTCCACGAACAGGTAGAAGTCGTGGCCGACGAGCTCCATCTCGTACAGCGCCTGGTCCAGGGTCATCGGCGCCGCGGGGTGCGACTTCTCGCGCACCACGAGCGGGCCGTCCCCGGCCACGTCGATCGGTCCGACCTGCCGGTCGTGCGTGGTCACGTGCGGCTCGGCGTCGGCGGCGACCCCCTCGGCGGTGCCGGCCAGCGCCTGGCCCACGGACACCGGGGCCTTCGCGCCGCGGTGCACGCGGCGGCGGTCGGCGGCCCGACGCATCTGCGCGGCCATCTTGTCCACCGCAAGGTCGAGGGCGGCCATCTTGTCGGCGGCCTGCGCCTCGGCCCGGATCACGGGGCCCTTGGACAGCGCCGTGAGCTCGAGGCGTACGGCGCGATCGGCCTGTCGCGGGTTCCTCTCGCACTCCACCTCCACGTTCACGCGGATGATGCGATGGTCGTGCTTCTCGAGCCTCGACAGCTTGTCCTCGACGTGACTGCGGTACCTGTCCGACAGCTCGCAGTGACGACCCGTGACCACAACTTCCATGTGAACCTCCCGTTATCCAGTTGGTTGCGTGCTGCCCGCTCTCCGGGCAGGAGGAGGAGTCCGTCCGGCCGACCTGGTCTTCGACCCCACAACCGCCTGCTGAGGCTTCCGCGGCTTCTCCGCCACTACTGGCCTTCTCCCGCCGGCCGGCGCATCTGACGCCGGCGACGAGGCAGGACTTACCACTAAGCCGCACCGTGATCCCACGCCCTGCCGCGAGGGCAGCGCGTGGTTACGTGGACCGTTTCGCCTGCGACTGGCATCGGCTTGCCGACGTGACGCCCGGGCTTGCCGGGGCGCCTCGACGACGCAACCACGGACCCGGACGGACTCCATGCAGAGACGTTAGTCCAGGGGTGGTGACGAAGAAAGAGCCATAGGTCCCGAGGGTCCCGTCCGGCGCGGGGTGGCCGCGACCGCGGCGATCGCGACCACCTCGAGGCCCACGGACTCCAGCGCGCGCTGCGCCTCACGAGCCGTGGCGCCGGTCGTGATCACGTCGTCGCACACGACCAGCCGGGCGCGCGGGCGGACCCGGGCGAGCCGCCGGAGCGCGGCCGACGGGCAGTGCAGCGAGCCGGCCAGGTTGGCCGCGCGCTCCTGCGCGTTCAGCCCGGCCTGGTCGCGCAGGCCCGGCCGCGTCCGCAGCAGGGGTACGGCGGTCGCGCCGGTCAGCCGGGCGGCGCCGGCCACCAGCGCGCCGGTGGGGTCGTGGCCGCGGGCGCGCACGGTGGCGGGCCGCGACGGCACCGGGACGAGCACGAGCGGGCCGTCGACCTCGGCGGCCGCGAGGCCCGCGGCGACCGCCGCCGCCAGCAGCCGGGCGAGCGGCCGGCCGAGCGAGAGCACCCGGTGCTCCTTGTGCGCCACGACCAGCGCGCGGAGCGCGTCGGCGTACTCCCCCGCGGCCCAGGGCGGGGCCAGCCCGGGCGGGACCGGCGTCGGCCACGCGGGGCGGCCGGTGTCGGGCAGGGCGTCGGCGCAGTCCGCGCACAGGGAGCGTCCCGGACGGCCGCAGGCCAGGCAGCAGCCGCCGAGCAGCAGGTCGAGCGCCCCGTCCACCAGGTCCCGGATCACGCCCCGATGCCAGCACCGCGGCGGCTCCGCCTCAAGCGGGCCGGGAGCGCCTGTGGATCAGCCCACGTAGACGACCGCCTTGGCCGGCAGCTCCTCGAACGGGAGCTGCTTCGGGTCGCCTCCCCCCACGTCGATCAGGCCCTTGCGGGTGACCCCGTAGATCGGCTCGCCGACGACCGGCGACCCGGCCAGGCCGAGCAGCCTCCCCTCGACGGCGGCGGCCGCGACGTCCGGGTTCATCGGCGCCCCGTCGACCGAGGCCGGCGCGATCTCGGCGACCCCGTGGGTCAGGGGGTTGAGCACGGCGAGCGTGGAGACGGTGCGCCAGACGATGTCCCTGATCGGCAGCCCGGCCTCGTCGCCGACGTCGATCCGCTCGGCCCGCGTGGCACCGGTCACCCGCCCGTTCGGGGCATGCTCGATCCGGCTCATCAGGAGCACGTCGCCGCCCGGCCGCCGCACCACGGCGACCAGGCGGGTGCCGTCGCGGGAGACCAGGAACGTCCGGACCCGCCGCTCCCCCGTGATGCCGGGGATCCGCACGAAGCTGCGCCCGCCCCGGCCGGTGTCGACGTACGACACCCGGGCACCGCCCGAGGTCCGGTCGACGAGCCACATCCGGTCGAAGAAGTCCCACGCCGGCCGCAGGAGGTCGGTGCCGGTGGCGACCGTCCGCACGCCGCCCTCCTCGCCGCTCCCTTCGCCGATCGGGCCGTCGAGCACCTGCGTGCCGTCGGCGGTCACGCCCGCGACCGAGGTGCCCTCGAGGTCGACGCCGACCGAGCGCAGGCCGTAGCCGCGCCGGCCCATCGGGCCGTCGACCGGCGTCAGCATCGGCGCGGTCCCGGAGACGACGCGGCTCCGGGGGCCGCGACTCAGGCCGAACAGCAGCGGGGTCGCCTGGAAGCCGGACGGGTCGTACTCGGCACCGCTGTCGACGGGGTAGGACGCCACGCCGCCCGGCAGCGTCACCGGCTGCCCGCCGATGGAGAGCTGGATCGACTCGATCCGCTGCTCCTGGCGCAGCGTCCAGGCGAGCTGAACCATCATCAGCTCGATCGTGCTCGGCGAGAGCTGGCCGGGGTCGCCGGTGAGCGGGACGTCGGCCACCCCGTCCGTAGAGACGGTCACGCCGACCGTGACGTCGAGGCCGGGCGGCACGAAGCTCTGCTCGACCTGCTCGAGTCCGGGTCCGGGGCCCAGGAGCAGCGACTGGGTCAGCGTGGTGGCGAGCTGGTCGCCGCGGGGCACGAAGACCGGCTCGGGGGTGAGGATCGACGCGGTCGGGTCGAAGAAGTAGAGCGAGACCTGGCGGTAGCGGTCGGCGAACCAGCTCTCCGGCACCATCAGGGCGTTCGGGGCGGCGGCGATGCGCCACTCGCCGTCCTCGGAGACCATCGGGAACCGCACCTCCCGCTGGCGCGCGGGCAGCGGCCCCCGCCAGGCGCCGCGGCGGTCGAGGCGGTTGGCGTCGGGCAGCGTGATGACCAGGTCCTCGCCGACCTCGCGGGGGCTCGGCGGCGTGGCGTAGGTGATGGTGGACTCCTGCGGGCGCCAGGCCGCGGCGGCGTCGGAGGAGAGGTAGTCCTCGGCGGTCCCGGTCTGCGACGGCCAGGCCTGCATCGCGTCGATGAAGCCGCGCACGATCTCGGGGCGCGAGGCGCCCGCGCGCGGCGGCAGGGGGACGATGAACGGCGCGCCCTGGCCCGACGGCGTGAGCTGGTCGGTCTCGGTCTCGACGACCGGCCCGTCCGAGGGCAGGCCGGCGCAGCCGGCCAGCGTCAGGGACGCCACCAGGCACGTCGCCAGGAGGAGCAGGAGGCGCCTCACGGGACCGGCTCCGCGACGTCGGCCGGCACCAGCGGCAGCGGGCTGTGCCGGAGCGCCCCGCCCGCGCGCCGGGGCAGGGTGAGCCGGAACTGCGCGCCCTCGCCCGGCCGGCCCCAAGCCTGCAGCCAGCCGCGGTGCAGGTGGGTGTCCTCCAGCGCGATGGAGAGGCCCAGGCCGGTGCCGCCGCTGGTTCGGGCGCGGGCCGGGTCGGCGCGCCAGAACCGGTTGAAGACCATCGAGGCCTCCCCCGGCGCGAGACCGACGCCGTAGTCGCGGACGGCGATCGCCGCCGCGTGGCCGTCGCCGCCGACGTGCACGACGATGCCGTCCGGCCGGTCGACCGCGGCGTGGTCGATGGCGTTGGTGACCAGGTTCCGGACGATCCGCTCGACCCGCCGTACGTCGGCCTCGGCCAGGCACGCGTGGCCGGGCGTGTCGACGGCGACCCGGACGCCGCGCTGCTGCGCGAGCGGCCGGGTGGCGTCGACGATCCGGTGCGCGACGTCGACGAGGTTGACGTCGTCGGCGTCGAGCACGGCCGCGCCGGCGTCGAAGCGGCTGATCTCGAGCAGGTCGGCGAGCAGCGTCTCGAACCGGTCCAGCTCGGTCTGCAGCAGCTCGGCGGCGCGCGCGGTCGCCGGGTCGAAGCCGTCGCGGGCGTCGTGGAGGACGTCGCCGGCCATCCGCACCGTGGTGAGCGGCGTGCGCAGCTCGTGGGACACGTCGGAGACGAAGCGGCGCTGCACCCGGCTGAGCTCCTCGAGCTGGCGGATCTGGCGCTGGAGGTTGCTGGCCATCTGGTTGAACGACGTCGCCAGGCGGGCGAGGTCGTCCTCGCCGGACACCTTGAGCCGCTCCTGGAGCTGGCCGGCCGCGAGCCGCTCGGCGACCTTCCGGGCGAGCCGGATCGGGGTGACGACCTGCCGGGTGACCAGCCAGGTCATCGCGGCGACCAGCACGAGCAGCAGCGCGGCCGCGGTGAGCAGCGCCCGGGTGACCAGCGCCAGCGTCTCCTGCTGCTCGTCGAGGGGGAAGAGGTAGTAGAGCGTGTAGGTCTCGCCGTCGGCCGGCAGCAGCACCTGGGCGCCCACCGCGATCGCCGGCTGCTCGGTCGTGGCGCCGTCCGCGGTGGTCCGCATCGTCGTGTAGGTCCACGCCGACGTCGACTGGTCGTCGAAGTGCCTCTCCAGCGACTCCGGGACGCTGGCGGTGTCCAGGCCGGAGGTGAAGGCCACGCCGCCATCCGCGATCCGGGCGCCGCGCTCGGCCGGGCCGACGAGCACGACCGAGAAGCCCCGGGTCTCGCCGCGCCGGATCACGATGCCGGCCAGGCTCTGCCGCTGCTGGACGGCGTCGCTGCCCGATGACCGGGACGCGGCGAGCAGGTCGCGGACGCCGAGGGTTGCGTCGTTCGCCTCCGCGACGACCGCGTCGACGCGGTGGTCGAGCAGGCCGTCTCGGGTCTGCTGGAGCAGGAACCAGCCGACGCCGCTGATCACGGCTGCGGAGAGCAGCACCGTGCTCGCGACGACGCGCGCCTGGATCGAGCGGCGCCAGAAGGTCAGCCCGCGCCGGATCGACTCCGGGAGCCACCGGGAGCTCCCCCGGAGGACGCCCGTGGTGCGCAGATGCAGCATGGTGCCCTAATGCCCCACACCGAAAGCTCGGCGCACAACTCCACACCCCGTGCACGCACCTCGCGGCGTTGCCGTCGCTCGCTGGACAAGCAACTGGACAAGCAACTGGGCAAGCAAGTAGAGCGTCGCTCCGGCGCCTTGCGATGCACGCACCTGGAGCGCGGACCTACGCACTGGACTTCCGGCGCGGGACACTAGGAGGTCCCGGCCTTGTATCCCACGCCGCGCACGGTCACCACGATCTCCGGGCTCTCCGGGTCGTGCTCGACCTTGGAGCGGAGCCGCTGTACGTGCACGTTCACCAGCCGCGTGTCCGCGGCGTGCCGGTAGCCCCACACCTGCTCGAGCAGCACCTCGCGGGTGAAGACCTGCCACGGCTTGCGGGCCAGGCAGACCAGGAGGTCGAACTCCAGCGGCGTCAGGCTGATCCGGGCGCCGTCGCGGGTCACCTGATGGCCCGCGACGTCGATGCTGAGGTCGCCGACCGCCAGCGTCTCCGGGCTCGGCACGTCGAGCCGGCGGATCCGCGCGCGGATCCGGGCGATCAGCTCCTTGGGCTTGAACGGCTTGACGACGTAGTCGTCGGCGCCGGACTCCAGCCCGACGACGACGTCGATGGTGTCGCCCTTCGCGGTGAGCATGACGATCGGGACGCCGGACTCGGCGCGGATCTCCTTGCAGACGTCGATGCCGTCCTTGCCGGGCAGCATCAGGTCGAGCAGGACCAGGTCGGGGCGGTAGTCGCGGAACTCGTCCATCGCGAGGTCGCCGTGCGTCACCATCCGGCTCTCGAAGCCCTCCTGGCGGAGCACGATCGTGAGCATCTCCGCCAGCGCGGCGTCGTCGTCCACAACCAGGATCCGGCCCTTCGGGGCCGGCTCGCCGGTCGCGGCGGACGACGCCCCCACAGACTCGCTCATGCCGTCCAGTGTGCCAGCCTCGGGGGCTGGCGGCGGGTCAGTAGCGGTACTGGTCCGGCTTGTACGGGCCGGCGACGTCGACGCCGAGGTACGACGCCTGGTCGTCGGTGAGCTCCGTGAGCCTCACCCCGAGCGAGGCGAGGTGCAGCCGGGCGACCTCCTCGTCGAGGCGCTTGGGCAGCACGTAGACGCCGACCGGGTACTCCTCGGGCTTGGTGAACAGCTCGATCTGCGCGAGGACCTGGTTGGTGAACGAGTTCGACATGACGAACGACGGGTGGCCGGTCGCGTTGCCGAGGTTCATCAGGCGGCCCTCGGAGAGCACGATGATCGACCTGCGCTCCCCAGAGTCCTGGGGAGGGAACGTCCACACGTCGACCTGCGGCTTCACGTTCTTCCGCTCGACGCCCGGGAACGACTCGAGGCCGGCCATGTCGATCTCGTTGTCGAAGTGGCCGATGTTGCCGACGATCGCCTGGTGCTTCATCCGCGACATCTGGTCGACGGTGACGACGTCCTTGTTGCCGGTCGCGGTGATGACGATGTCCGCGATCGGGAGGGCGTCCTCGAGCGTGGTGACCTGGTAGCCGTCCATCGCCGCCTGCAGCGCGCAGATCGGGTCGATCTCGGTGACGACGACGCGGGCGCCCTGGCCGCGCAGCGACTCCGCGCAGCCCTTGCCGACGTCGCCGTAGCCGCACACGACCGCGACCTTGCCGCCGATGAGGACGTCGGTGGCGCGGTTGATGCCGTCGATCAGCGAGTGGCGGCAGCCGTACTTGTTGTCGAACTTGGACTTGGTGACCGAGTCGTTGACGTTGATGGCCGGGAAGAGCAGCGAGCCCTCGCGCATCATGTCGTAGAGGCGGTGCACGCCGGTGGTGGTCTCCTCGGTGACGCCCATGATGGCGTTCGCCTTCGGGGTCCAGTACGACGCGTCGGCCGCGAGCTGCTCGCCGAGCGCCTCGAAGACGACCCGCTGCTCGTGGCTCGTCGCGGTCGCCGGGTCGGGCGCCCGGCCGGCCTTCTCGGCCTGGACGCCGAGGTGGACCAGCAGGGTGGCGTCGCCGCCGTCGTCGAGGATCATGTTCGGCTGGCGCTGCCCGTCCTCGGCGGGCCAGTCGAGGATCTGGCGGGTGCACCACCAGTACTCCTCCAGGGTCTCGCCCTTCCAGGCGAAGACCGGGACGCCCTGCGGGTCGTCGACGGTGCCGTGCGGGCCGACCGCGACCGCGGCGGCGGCGTGGTCCTGGGTGGAGAAGATGTTGCAGGAGGCCCAGCGCACCTCCGCGCCGAGCGCGACCAGGGTCTCGATGAGGACGGCGGTCTGGATCGTCATGTGCAGCGACCCGGCGATCCGCGCGCCCCGGAGCGGCTGCTGGGCGGCGTACCTCTCGCGCATCGCCATCAGGCCGGGCATCTCGTGCTCGGCGAGCTGGATCTCGGTGCGGCCGAAGTCGGCCAGGCTGAGGTCGGCGACCTTGAAGTCCATGTCTGCTCCTGGTCCTGAGGCGTGGGCGATGCCCGGGAGTCCGAGACTAGGACGCGGCCTCGGCTTCCGAAGAATCCTCGGACCTCCTGCCGAACGGCAGGGCCTTCAGCGCCAGGATGATCACCGCGCCCAGCAGCAGCCCGAAGACCGCGGACGCCGCCGTGGTGACCAGCCAGCCGGCGACGCCCTCGCCGGCGGCGACCGCGAGGTCGTGGACCAGGCCGTACGGCGCGGTCAGGCCGAGCACGTCGAGGCCGTGCAGGACGATGTAGCCGCCGACCCAGAGCATCGCGACGACGCCGACGACCGAGATCGTGGCGAGCAGCCTCGGGGTGCCGACCAGCAGCCCCCGGCCGATCCGCCGGGTGAGCGCGCCGGACCGCTCGGCGAGCGCGAGGCCGACGTCGTCGAGCTTCACGATGATCGCCACCACGCCGTACACCGCGATCGTGATGCCGATCGCGACCACGACGAGGATCGCCAGCCGGCTCAGGAACGGCTCGCCGGCGACCTCGTTGAGCGCGATCACCATGATCTCGGCCGAGAGGATCAGGTCGGTGCGGATCGCGCCGGCGACCATCGCCTTCTCGGCCTCGGGGCCGCTCTCGGCGACCGGCCTCTCGTGATCGTCCCGGCCGCGGAGGCGGTGCCAGACCTTCTCGGCGCCCTCGAAGCAGAGGTAGGAGCCGCCGACCATGAGGATCGGCGTCAGCAGCCAGGGCAGGAACTGGCTGAGTAGCAGCGCCACCGGCAAGATGACGACCAGCTTGTTGCGCAGCGACCCGAGGGTGATCCTCTTGATCATCGGGAGCTCGCGGTCGGCGGTGACGCCGTGGACGTACTGCGGGGTCACCGCGGTGTCGTCGACGACCACGCCCGCGGCCTTCGTGGTGGCGCGGCCAGCGGCCGCCCCGACGTCGTCGATGGACGCCGCCGCCAGCCGGGCCAGCGCGGCCACGTCGTCGAGCAGCGCGAAGAGCCCACCAGCCATGCGGCCGAGCCTATCGGTGCCGGCCCGCGCTCTCCGGAGTCGACTTGGTGGCCGATTCCAGCTCGGCCTGCACCTCCGGCTGCACCTGGTCCTTGGCGATGGTCAGGTCGACCGCGTGCTTGACGTGCCGCTCGGCGTACCCGAGCGGGTCCACGAGCTCCTGGAGGCGCGCGGCCACCGGACGCCAGGCGAGCAGCAGCGCGAGCAGTACGGCGGCCAGCGTGGTCACGCCGAACGTGATCGCCAGTGGGTTCGCGTCGGCCCAGGTGTCGTAGCCGGCGTAGTCGGCGCCCTTCACGACGAAGCCGTGGAACAGGTAGACGACCAGGCTGAACGTGCCCATCGTGGTGAACCAGCCGTTGACGCGGGGCACCAGCGCGAGGAACGCCAGCGCGCCGAGGGTGCCGATCGCGAGCACGAGCGCCCGGACGAGCAGCGCGTGGAGGTCGTCGGCGTAGCCCATCTCGTCGTAGCGCGAGCGGTAGTAGAGCCACTCGGTGCTGGCCCAGCTGTCGGTCCAGGTGGTGGCGATCCAGATCGCGACGAACACCCCGACCGCGCCGGCCCGGACGGCCGGCCGGCGCAGCAGCTCCAGCCGCTCGGGCGTGGCCTTGAGCCCCATCACGAAGAACGGCAGCAGGCCGAGCACGCGGGCCAGGTCGAGGGTGTCGCCGGCGTACATCCCCGCGACCAGGCTGACGACGACGGCGACCACGAGGCCGGCCGGCATCGGGCGGAGGATCGGGGTCAGCAGCCGCCAGAAGAACAGCGCCGCGAGGAACCACATCGGCCAGTGCGGGTCGCGGAACAGGTCGTCGAGCCGCTCGCCCCCGACGAGGATCCGAAACAGCGCAATTGCGCTCTCGAAGAGCAGGTAGGGCACCACGACCGTGCGGAACAGCTGCCACAGCCGCACCCGGGTCCACGTGAAGCTCCGGGACAGGTAGCCGGTGACGAGCACGAACGCCGGGACGTGCCAGGCGTAGAGGAAGTCGTAGAAGTGGTTGGTCACCTCGTTGTCGGGCAGCAGCACCCAGGCGTGTCCGACGACGACGAGGGTGACCAGCGCCATCTTGGCGTTGTCGAACCATGGGTCGCGGGTGGCGGGCATCCTTCCGTCCTACCCGGCGGGTGGTGGGATCAGTCCTCGACCAGCCCGATGCGGAGGTACTCCGCGGCGTAGGTGCCGCTCAGCAGCAGCGAGGCGTACCGCGCGACCTCCGAGGCCACCTCCGTGGTCACCGTCTCCACGCGTACGCCGCGGGCCGCGGCCGCCGTCTCGAGCCGGCCGCGCTGCTCGCGGACCACCGGCTCCTCGGTGCCGTCGTCGAGCACGAGCAGCATCGGGCGGCGCTCGCCGATGTCGTCGGCGAACGGGTCGTCGAAGACGTCGCGCTGCCGGGCCGCCTCCAGGACCGGCAGCAGGTGCTCGGCGTCGCCGGCGAGCGCGGTGCGGCCGGTGGCGCGGCGGATCGACTCCGCGACCCGGCGGGCGGCGCGGGCGGCGAGCACCGAGCCGCCCCACACGAGCGGGCTGGTGTCGGCGAGCGCGATCGCGGTCATCTTGGCGGGGTTGACGGCGAGGTCGCGGTGCGGCGAGCAGCCGATCGCGACCTGGTCGAGCGCCTCGGCGACCTGCTCGGCGTCCGCCTCGGGGCCGAGCGAGACCCGGTGCAGGAAGTCGAGCACGACGACGGCGGCCGCGAGCTGGTCGCGGGTCGAGGAGGGGAGGATCGTGCTCCACCGGCCGGCGGCGTGCTCGGCGACCAGCGAGCCGGGCGGGCACGCGACGACGACCTGGCAGCCGCGGCGGACCGCCTCGGCGACGGCCGACGCGGTGCCGGTGTCGGCGCCGTCGGGCGCGAGCACCACGACCAGGTCGAGGCTGCCGGCCCAACCGGGCAGCGCCGGGCCGGGCCAGGCCACGAACGGCACCGGGCACCACGGCTCGAGGACCGCCCGCAGCAGCCGGGAGTCCGGTCCGGCGGCGACGACCGCGCGGGGCCGGGCGAGACCCTCCGCCCGGCGTACCGCCTCCGCCAGCGGCTCCGCGGCGTCGCTCGCGGCCCGGCGGACCCGGGAGCCGGACCCGGCCAGCGCGCGGAGCCGTCCGTCGCCCGCCTCGAGGGCGGAGGCGTCGTCGAGCCGGGACTCGTCGAACCAGGTGGCCATGGCGGTCGCGGCCTCAGTCCGGCGTGCGGGCCTCGTCGACCAGCAGCACGGGGATGTCGTCGCGGATCGGGTAGGCCAGCCCGCAGCCGCCGCAGACCAGCTCCTCGCCGGCGAGGGCGAGGTCGGCGCGGCAGGCCGGGCAGACGATGATCTCGAGCAGCGCGGGGTCGATGTCGGGCATCGGTCACCTCCTGATCTGGGCGAGCACCGCGTCGCGGACGCTCGCCATGGTGGCCTCGTCGCGGCCCTCGGCGTTGAGGCGGAGCAGCGGCTCGGTATTGGACGGGCGGACGTTGAAGGTCCAGTCGGCGTGGCTGACGGTCAGGCCGTCGAGGCGGTCGGTGGCGACGCCGTCGCGGGAGGCGTACGCCGTCTCGAGCTCGTCCATCACCGCGGCCTGGTCGGCGACCTCGCTGTTGATCTCCCCGGAGAGCACGTAGCGCTCGAACTCGGCGAGCAGGTCCGAGAGCGGCCGCTCGGTCTCGGCGAGCGCGGCGAGGGCGTGCAGCGCGGCGAGCATGCCGGAGTCGGCGCGCCAGAAGTCGCGGAAGTAGAAGTGCCCGCTGTGCTCGCCGCCGAAGATCGCGCCGGTCTCGGCCATCGTCGCCTTGATGAAGGAGTGGCCGACGCGGGTCCGGACCGGCGTGCCGCCGAGCTCGCTGACGATCTCGGGCACCGCGCGGCTCGTGATCAGGTTGTGGATGACGGTCGCCCCCGGCTCCTTGGCGAGCTCGCGGGCGGCGATCAGCGCTGTCAGCGTCGACGGGGAGACCGGCCGGCCCCTCTCGTCCACGAGGAAGCAGCGGTCGGCGTCGCCGTCGAAGGCGAGGCCGATGTCCGCGCCCTCGGCGAGCACCCGGGCCTGGAGGTCGCGGAGGTTCTCCGGCTCGATCGGGTTCGCCTCGTGGTTCGGGAAGGCGCCGTCGAGCTCGAAGTACATCGGCACCAGCTCGACCCGGTCGCCGAGCCGGTCGAACACCGCCGGAGCGGTGTGGCCGGCCATGCCGTTGCCGGCGTCGACCACGACCTTGAGCCGGCGGCCGGCCACCGGGGCGAGGCTGAGCAGGTGGGCGGCGTACGCCTCGAGCACGTCGTGCTCGGCGATGTCGCCGGGGACGCCGGCGGGCCGCGGCGGCTCCAGCGCTCCGTCGAGCACCAGGTCGCGGATGTCGGCGAGGCCGGTCTCCATGCCGATCGGCTGCGCGTGGCCGCGGCACATCTTGATGCCGTTGTACTGCGCCGGGTTGTGGCTCGCGGTGAACATCGCGCCCGGGTGGCCGAGGTGGCCGGAGGCGAAGTAGAGCTGGTCGGTCGAGGCGAGCCCGATCATCACGACCTCGGCGCCGGCCGCGCTCGCGCCCTCGGCGAACGCGCCCGCCATGCCCGGCGAGCTGGGCCGCATGTCGTGGCCGACGACGACCGTGGTGGCGCCGGTGACCCGGACGAACGCCGCACCGGTGGCGCGGGCCAGCGCCTCGTCGACCTGGTCGGGCACGGTCCCGCGGATGTCGTACGCCTTGAAGACCGCGTGCACGTTCGCCGGGTCGAGGGTGTCAGCCATGGCCGCGACTCTAGCGGCGTCAGTCGGAGGAGAGGACGCGCAGGTGACCCCGGCGCGCGGCCTCGCGGCCGGTCTCCTCCACACGCGGGACCTGCGCGACCGGCGCGGGCCGGGCGGCCTCGCGGACCGCGTCGGCGAGCGCGAGCAGGTCGTCGCTCGACGGGCCCTGGGCGCCGATGTCCGTGGCGAGCCGCAGCACCTCCCACCCGCGCGGGGCGCTCAACCGCTCGCTGTGCTGCTCGCAGAGGTCGTAGGCGTGCGGCTCGGCGTAGGTCGCGAGCGGGCCGAGGACCGCCGTCTGGTCCGCGTAGACGTAGGTCAGCGTGCAGACCGCGGGCCGGCCGCAGGCGGCGCGCGAACAACGGCGGGCAGGACTCACGCGGCAGACGGTACCCGCCGCCCGGCCCCGGGCCGATTAGGCTCGCGGCGTGGATCGCATGCCTCGCAGCCGGGACCGTCGCGGGCGCGGGATGCGCGGCCCCGCCGTACTTCCCCGGAGGCCCGGACGGCCCGAGACCCGCACCCGCCGCGAGCGCTTCGACGACCTCGCCCTCGACATCGTCACCGACATCGACGCGCGCTGGCAGGACCGCCTCGGCCTGGTCGAGTACGCCGTCGAGGACACCCCCCGGATCCCCGACGACTGGACCTCCGGCACGGTGCCCCTCTCCTCGCTCGTCCGCGGCACCGGCACCGACCCCACCCGGCTCGTCCTCTTCCGCCGCCCGATCGAGCACCGCTGCGACACCCGCGAGGACCTCGAGGCGCTCGTCCTCACCATCGTGGTCGAGCAGGTCGCCGAGCTCCTCGGCATCGACGCCGAGCAGGTGGACCCGAGGTACGAGCGGGACTGACCGTGCCGTGGGCCCGCGCGTGGCTGAGGTCGCGGGACGTCATCCGGACCGACTGCCCCGGGCGACCTGTTGACGC